>JAADHL010000253.1 GCA_013151875.1 Deltaproteobacteria bacterium | reverse complement strand
CCTCAGAGCGATGACCGTGCCCGCGCCGTATTCCATGCCGCCGTGAGTCAGGGTCGGGCCGTCCTCGATCACCAGCACTTTCCTGCCGCGCAGGGACACCGGCTCATCCAAAGCGACCTCTGAACGGGCTTCGATGATTTGGGCTTCCGGGTTGAGCCGGCCTATGGATGCCCGGAGTTCCCGCACGTCATCGGGTTGCGCTGAATCGACCTTGTTGATGATCACCGCGTCCGCCATGATTACGTTGGCCTGACCGGGATGATACGCGCGCTCATGACCGGACCGCAGGGGATCGGCAACCACCAGATGCAGGTCCGGGACATAGAAGGGCAGGTCGTTGTTGCCCCCGTCCCACAGCACCACGTCGGCTTCCTCTTCCGCCTTTTTGAGGATGGCGTGATAGTCCACCCCTGCGAATACCACAGCGCCCTGTTCGATGTGCGGTTCGTATTCTTCGCGTTCCTCGATGGTGCAGTCAGCCTGGGAAAGGTCCTCGAACGTGGCGAATCTCTGGACTGCCTGACGGCCGAGGTCCCCGTAGGGCATTGGGTGTCTGATTACCGCCGTTTTCAGACCACGATCGCGAAGCAGCGCGGCGATGTAGCGCGAGGTCTGGCTCTTTCCGCAGCCGGTCCTGACCGCGCAGACCGCGATCACCGGCAGACGGGACTTCAGGGACGTGTCCCGCGCGCCCAGAAGTCTGAAATCCGCGCCCGCGGCGATTACCCTGCTGCCGCAATCCATGACGTGCGTGTGCGTTACGTCGCTGTAGGCGAAAACGACCTCGTCCACGTCGTGTTCCCTGATCAGGGCCTCCAACTCCGATTCGTCGCGGATGGGGACCCCGTCGGGGTACAGGTCGCCGGCTAGTTCAGCCGGATAGGACCTGCCTGAAATATCGGGAATCTGCGTGGCCGTGAACGCGACCACCCTGTACATTTCATTATCCCTGTAGACACAGTTGAAGTCGTGAAAATCACGACCCGCAGCGCCCATGATGATTACTTTTCTGGGATCTTTTTCAGGATTTTCCATCGTGCATCCTCCTCAGTCAGGTCTTACCCCGGTTGGGCCGATATTCGATCTTGGAATATCGATCGTCAATCGTGGATTGTCGATGTTGGCCGGTTTTCAACGACTTCTGGCGACCCCGACCCGTTTGCACAAATCGGACATGGGACAAATGGAGCAGTGCGGCGACTGGGGCCTGCAGACCTTCTGTCCGAATGAAACCATGAGGGTGTTGATGGGTTTCCAGTATTTTTGCGGCAGGGATTTTCTGAGGGCGAATTCGGTTTCGTTCGGGTTTTTCGTGCGCACCATGCCCATGCGGTTGGAAATCCTGTGGACATGGGTATCCACGCAGACGCCGGGCAGGTCGAAACCCTCGGTCAGGACCAGATTGGCGGTCTTTCGACCCACGCCGTCGAACGAAAGCAGGGTGTCCAGGTCGGACGGCACCCGACCCCCGAATTCTTCCACCAGGCGGCGCGAGATAGCCCTGATCCTGCGCGCCTTGGTCGGGTAGAAGTTGGCCGGTCTGACGGCGGCAGCGATGATGTCGTCGTCCAGGTTCGCCATTGCCTCCGGCGTATCGGCCAGCGCGAAAAGCCTGGCCGAGGCCGCCGCCGTGGTCTCGTCCTTCGTCCTCAGGCTGATTAAGGTGGCCACCAGGACCCTGAATGGACTTCGGTGGGTCTCGGCCTCCATGGTCACAAACGGTGGATCATGTTCGGCGAGGTGGTTGCTCAGGGCCTCCATGACCCGATCCCAGCGGGTCATCCGATACCCTTTTCTTCCAGCCACTTTTCGCAGTCCAGCGCCGCCTGGCAGCCCATTCCGGCCGCGGTGATGGCCTGGCGGTAGCGGGTGTCCACCACATCCCCCGCTGCGAATACCCCGGGCACGCTCGTTGATGAGTGCTTGTAGGGTTTGATGTATCCCTTTTCATCCAGTTCGACCCGGCCCTTGAATACCTCGGTGTTGGGCCTGTGGCCGATTGCCAGGAACAGTCCGCCCACCGGAAGCACGCGCGTCTCGCCCGTTTTGACGTCTCTCAGTTTCAAGCCGGTGACCTCGTTGCCGGTCTCGGTCAGGACCTCTTCCACCACCGAATTCCAGGCGAATTCCACCTTCGGGTTCTCCTCGGCCCTGGCGCGCATGATCTTCGAAGCCCTCAGTTCATCCCGCCTGTGGACGATGGTGACCTTGGTCGCGAATCGCGTCAGGAAAGTGGCCTCTTCCACCGCGGAATCGCCGCCGCCCACGACCGCCAGTTCCTTTCCCTTGAAAAAGAAGCCGTCGCATGTAGCGCAGGCCGACACCCCATGACCGATCAGTTTCTGTTCGCTTTCCAGGCCCAGGTACATGGCGGAGGCGCCCGTGGCGATGATCACCGAGGCCGCCTCCACGGTCTCGGTGCCGTCCACCTCGATCTTGAAGGGGGTCGTCGTGAAATCCACTGCGGTCGCGGACTTGAATTCCGCGGTCGCTCCGAAACGCTGGGCCTGGCCCCGCATCTGCTCCATCAGTTCGGGGCCCGTGATGCCCTCGGGGAAACCTGGGAAGTTTTCGACCTCGTTCGTCGTGGTCAACTGCCCCCCTGGCTGGATGCCCTCAAGGACCAGCGGCTCCAGGTTCGCGCGAGCCGTGTAAATGGCCGCCGTGAGGCCGGCTGGCCCGGAACCGATAATGACTACCTTGCGCATGTTCATCCCTCGAAATTTCAACCAGATTATAGTAATCACGTTGCGGACATGCGCAAGACGGGCCTTGATGCGCGGTGTCGGTTCGCCAAAGTGGCGTGAGGGAAAATGTCGCGTGCAGATACGGTTCCATTCAGTTTCTATCTGGTGACTAACCGGCGTTTGTGCGGCGGCGGCAGGGGCCTTGTCGACAGGTTGCGTCTTATCGCCGAGGGGCTCCCTCGACGCACCCTGGCCGTTCAGGTCAGGGAAAAGGACCTCGATTCGACGGAACTGCTGACCCTGGTGCGGGACGTGATCCGCGCCGTGAAGCCTTTTGGGGTGCCGGTGCTGGTCAACGACCGCGCGGACGTCGCCATTGCCGCGGGGGCCGCAGGGGTCCATCTGCCGGCGAACGGCATGTCCGCGGGCTCGCTGAGGTCGGTGTATGGAGGAATGATAGGCGTATCGACCCACTCCGCCGCCGAACTGGCGGGCCTGAAACCGGGCGAGGCGGATTTCGCCACATTCGGTCCGGTGTTCGACACCCCTGAAAAGCGCGCTTACGGTCCACCGCAGGGACCGGATGCCCTCAGCGCCTCGGTCGCCCAGGCCGGAATTCCAGTGTTCGCGATTGGTGGGATCAGTTCCGAAACCGCGCCCCTGCTCAAGGGCTCCCGCGTTGCGGGTCTGGCGGCGATCTCTTCGGTACTGACGGCCAAAGACCCGATCAGGGCCGTGGTTTCTTTGTTACGGCTGGCATCTGCGCGGGGGTGCTGAGGTAGGCGCTGTCCGTGAACTCAACCCGATTCCGTCCCGCCACCTTGGCCCGCATCACCGCGCGTCCCGCCGCCATCATGAGGGCGTCAATGCCCTTGGGGCCCTTGGGGATGCCGCGGGCGACGCCGATGCTGACGGTCAGGCGGATCTCGTTGCCCTGCCAGGCGAACACCTTGTCGCTGACGGTCCTTCTGAGTTTTTCAGACAGGGCCACGGATCCATAGAGGTTCCTGTCCACCGTCAACACGATGAAATCCTCCGTGTCCCAGCGTCCGAAGACATCAATCTTGCGGATGTGCTGGCGGATCAATTCACCCAGTTCGGACAGGATGTAGTCCCCGCCCTCACGGCCCAGGGTGTCGTTGACCATGCCGAGCCCATCGACGTTGATGAGAATGACCGAAAGCTGCGCCTCGAACCTGCGCGCGCGTTCGGCCTCCAGGCTGATGCCTGAATTCTGAATGACGGGAAATACCGAGGTCCCTTCCTGCGAGGCCCCTTCCTGAGATTCCTTGCTCATGAAACACCCCCTGAGCTGGGCGGCAATATTACGAACAGTTTAGTCTATCCTAAAGTGAATTTGATCGACACCATTTTTTGACGTAAGCCGGTGTTCATGCTACCGATCTCTTCGGATTCCGGGTGCATTTGACGGCTTCGGAGACCCCGGTGGAAGAGAAAACTCAGCCCGCCGACGGTGAGGACCGCGACCTGCAGCGATCGAACCGGGCGGATCGGATCCTGGCCGATCCCGCGGTGATCAATCGTTCCGCGATGGTCGAGCGGCCTGGTCCGATATTGAGGTGGCTGGGCAGGACGTTCTTTGGCGCCGTCAAGTTCGAGGATTCGCAGGTCAAGGCCATCAGGGACGCCTGCGCCAGGGGAATTCCGGTCTACGTCACAAGGGTGGTCAGCACCCTGGATTATCTCTATTTCAACCATGCCTTTCTGCGGTTTTCGTTGCCCAGGGTCTTTTTCGGCAGCAGGTTGAACCTCATCCTGTTTCGTCCGGTCAAGGAGGTGTTCGGCTACCTTTTCCGCCGCATGTTCGGGCTGCTGAGGCGCCGTCTGGACGACCGCGAAATGATGCGTCGCGCCCTGAATGCCGGGAGGCCATGCCTGGTCTCGCTGAAGCGGAACAGAAAACTTATCCAGTGGGGGGGCGACGAGCGGCTGTCCCACCTCAGGGACCTCATCGAGATTCAGAAGGATCTCGAAAGGCCCCTGATTCTGGTCCCGCTGATGGTGGTGTGGGACAAAAAGCCCGAATCCTACCGGCGCTCGGTCATGGATTGGGTTTTCGGCGATCCGCAGACACCCGGCAGGTTGCGCAAGCTGGTGGCCTTCGCTCTCAACTTCCGGAGCGCGCGGGCCCGAACGGGCAAGGTCATCAATCTGCGCGACTTCGTGGAAAAGAACGTCGATGCCGAAAACGACGACGTGGTGGCGGCGCGCCTGAAGTTCGCCCTTGCCCAGGAATTCCTGCTGGAATCAAAGGCCATACGAGGGCCTGCTCTGAAGGGCGCACGCAGGGTCGTGGACGAGATAATGCGCACCCAACCCATGATCGAGGACATACGCAAAAGCGCCGAGGAGCGGGGCGTCAAGGAAGAGGTGGAGATGCAAAGGGCGCGCGCCATGCTTATTCGCATGGCCGCCGACTTCAGGTTCAAGTGGCTGGAGGGGTTTGCATTCGTCCTGGGGTTGCTTTTCCAGCGATTATATCAAGGCATCGCGGTTGACGACGAAGGGCTGGACAGGATCAGGGAAGCGGCCCGCAAGGCGCCGATTGTGATGGTGCCGGCGCATCGCAGCCACATCGATTACCTCCTGCTGTCGGTGCTTTGCTACACGCACGGCCTGATCGTCCCCCACATCGCGGCCGGCGACAACCTCTCTTTCTGGCCCATGGGGCCCATCTTCAGACACTGCGGGGCATTTTTCATACGGCGCGCCTTCAAGCAGGACAACCTCTACAAGAACGTGCTGGCCCAGTACGTGCGCAAATTGTTGAAGGAGGGCTACTGGATCGAGTTCTTTATCGAGGGTACCCGCAGTCGTTCGGGCAAATCGCTGACCCCGAAATACGGGATGCTGGCCATGATCGTGGACGCGGTCGCATCCGGAGCCGCGCCTGACGCCAACCTGATGCCGGTGGCCGTGACCTACGAAAAGGTGATCGAGGAGAAATCCTATCAGGCCGAGACGGCCGGCAGCGAAAAACAGCGTGAAAGCGCCATGACCCTTGCCAGCAGCGCCGGAGTCCTGGGGTCCAGGTGGGGCAAGGTGTACGTGGAATTCGACAGACCTCTCAGTCTGGTTTCCTTCCTTCGGTCCCAGGGGATCACGATTCCACTTCCCACGGGCGACAAGGTCCCTCGCGAGGTCGTGAGGAGGTTGTCCTATATCCTGGTGCACCGGATAAACCAATGTCTGGTGGTGACCCCGCATCACCTGGTTTCCTTTGCGCTCCTGTCTCATCCCAAGCGGGGAATCGAACGGGAGGTCCTGCTGGAGAGGGTGGGCTTCCTGGTGGCCTATCTCGTGGCGCGCAAGGCCAATCTGTCCGACCTGGTTATGGACCCTCTGACCGAACTGGGGTTGGTGCCGAAGGCGGATGCAGTCGCGGGCCTGGTGCCGTCCAGCGATCAGGTGCGCACCGAGGCGATAGGCATGACGCTGCAGCGCGAGGTCGATGATGTGCTGCGGATTTTCCTGAAGGAAAAACGCATCAAAATCAGGGAATACGGTGACGATTGGGTGGCCTCGGTCCTTCCCGAGGGCAGGGCCGCCCTGGATTACTACAAATGCGGACTCATTCACTTCTTCGTCAGGGAATCGCTGATGGCGCACGCTGTGCTGATGGCGGCATCGGCCAAATCTGTTGAGGTCCCGGTGCTTGCGGCCTTGACCAAGGACCTCTCCAGGGTGTTCAAGTTCGAATTCATCTACGGGGCAGATCATTCCTTTGAGGACCTGTTCCGCGTGACGCTCGCCGGTTTCAGGAACGAGAGGCTCGTTTTTGGGGACGATTTTCAGGTGAAGGTCGGTCGTGACGCTTTCGAGACTCTTGAATACTTTGCGGGTATAGTGAAACCGTTTGTGGAGGCGTACCGGATCCTGGGGCGCACGTTGCTGCAGGGTGGGGAATACGGCTCTGACAAGGAAGTGATCAAGGCCGCTGTCAGGCTTGGACGCAAGATGTACGAGATGGGGGACGTGGTCCTGGCCGAATCCATTTCGACGGTCCTGTTCGGCAATGCCCTCAAGTACCTGAAGGCGGAAATGAAACACGATGAATCCCTCGATATCAAGGCCGCTGCCGAGGCGATGCTGAAAATATTGGGAGGCGAGGAGGCGGGATGACGGCAAGAATCCGATTGCGGGAGGCGGGGATCGCCTTTTTGGCTGCGTTCGTGGCCTGCTCCGCGGACGTGGACCGTTTAGCGGAGGATGTGATCGACGCGACGGCCGACACTGGCCCAGGCGATGTGCCGGAAGAGGTCGAGGCGGATACCGGTCCTTTGCAATGCGTGGACCCCTGGGTCGGCGTTCCGTGGGACGATGCGGCCGACACCACGTTTTTGAGGGGGCCGTACATCCAGTCGGTGTTTTCGGATTCGGCCGTCGTTGTCTGGCGGACCCAGGATGTCCTCAAGGATGAAGGTTGCGTTCATTACTGGGTCGATTCCGAGGAAAAGGTTTCGTGCGACCTCCCGGACAAGCACGGACAGTACGAGGTCACCCTGACCGGTCTGTCCCCCTACACGATGGTGCCGTACCGGGTGACCGTTGAAGGGGCTGGGCTGGAAACCATGGACCTGAAGTTCAGGACCGCGCCGGACGACCCGAGGCCGGTGCGCATGTTGGTGTTCGCGGACAGTCACATCAATACGGTCACCATGCCGAAGATCGCCGCATCCGCCCTTGCGGACGGTACGGACCTGGCCGTTGGGGTGGGCGACCTGGTCAATCAGGCCGAGGAAGCGCAATGGGACGTATTCTTCAATGGACTGCGCCCGCTTCTGCACCGGGTCCCCCTGTGGGCGGTACTGGGCAACCACGAGGCGAGGGGACAGAGTTATTTCGATGCTTTCGTGGTCCCCGGGGCGAGCCCGGATCCCCCCAAGGAGGTCTATTATTCGGTCCGCTGGGGCAACGTGTGGTTCGCGGCCCTGGAGGTCGTTGAACTGGACGTGGCCTACTGGCTCCAGTCGGAAACGCCCATGGTGAACTGGCTGAAGGAACAGTTGTCCAGCCCAGCGGCCAGGGAGGCGCGCTGGCGCTTCCTGTTCATACACGAGCCGCCCTGGTGCGTGGGGTGGGGGCATTGCGATAATCCGGTCTATCAGGGCGAGAAATCGGTCAGGGAAATCCTGGTCCCCATCGCCGTCGACTATGGGGTGACCGCCATTTTCGACGGCCACATGCACGGGTACGGCCATGGGGTCAAGGACGGCCTGAATCTGTTCATCGCGGGTGGGGCCGGCGGCGCGCTGGACCACGGCTGTCCCCTTCCGCCTCCGGAGGTGGGGCTTCCACAGCCATGGACCGAGGTCTACGAGCACCACCGGCTCAGGGTCGATGCGGGCTGCGACCTTCTGGTGGTGCAGGCCCTTGCCCTGGATGACGATGAAACCGTGATCGATCGTGTGGAGATCCCGTACCAGGAACCGCCGCCGCTTCCTTGAGGCCGAACTGCTGCGGGTCGAATCGCCGCGCTACTTCCCTTCCCATGCCGCACGCCAGATGGGCTTGAGTTCTTCCACGTCGAACGCGGGTCTGCCGTTGTACACGATGGCGCCGTCCGACAGGGTGGCCTCCGCGAGGTCCGACAGGGCGTTTTCGGGTACTCCCTCGGCCTTCAGGGACGTTGAAAGCCCCGCCGCGGCGGCAAAGTCGAAGAGGGCGTCGGCCAGTCTTGCCGCGGTTTCCTGTGCGTCCCTGGACGGCGAAAGACCGAAAGCCACCGACACGGCGTTGTACGCATCGTGACACATGGGTCCGTTGAACCGGATCACATGGGGCATGCAGATGGAGTTGGCCAGGCCGTGATGGATTCCGTTCCTGGCGCCCACGGTGTGCGCCATGGCGTGAACCAGACCGACCTGCGCGTTGGAAAAGGCGGCGCCGGCCAGACACGCCGCGACAAGTTGTTG
>JAADHL010000081.1 GCA_013151875.1 Deltaproteobacteria bacterium | reverse complement strand
TCCTTCGAGCAATACAGCAGGTCCTTCACGATCCGGGACACGCGATTCACGTTGCGCTCGACCATCTCCCAGCCCTCGGCAACGGTATTACGGTCGTCCGTCTCCATGCCCGTGTTGACCACGAATATGCCGCCCTCGAGTCCCATCAGCAGGTTCTTGATCCGATGGGCCATCCCGGCAACCGCCCTCCCCATCAGGGTGAGCTGTCGCTGGAGTTCCTTAACCTGGGTGATGTCCGTGAACACCTCCATTACCGCGGTGATCGCCCCCGAGTCGTCGCGCACGGGCATGGAGTGGACCACGAGGTTCAGTCGCCTGCCTTTCCTGGTAGTCAGGGTTTCCTCGCTGGTATGCGACTCGCCGTCCTCGAAGGTCCGGGCCACCAGGCAGTCCTCGCACGGCGCCTCCCTGGCCTTGCACGCCTCGTAACAATGGGTGCCCGCCTCGCCGCCGAACCCATTTCGGTACATTTCGTTGGACTCGATGATGCGCAGGTCCCGATCGAGGACGCATATGAAACAGGGAACATGCTCGAAAAGACGCTTGTAGTCACGGCGGGACTGTTCCAGTTCGCGGCGCAATGTCTTGATTTCGGTGACGTCGGTCGACATCTCTACAACGGCGACCACCTGCCCGTTGTCGTCTTTGAGCGGAGCGGAGGTGACCACCACGTTGGCCTCGCTGCCGCGTCTTAGCACCGTTTCCTCGCTGGTATGCACCCGCCCGTCCTGGAAGGTGCGCAGGACGGGGCAGTCCTCGCAGGGGACGTCCGAGTTCTTGTACACCTTGAAGCACGACTCCCCGATCCTCGCCCCGAATTCGCCCTGAAAGCGGTCGTTCGCGTCGATGATTTTCAGGTCGCGATCCTGCACGGACAGGTAGCACGGCATCACGTCGCGCCACCGGGCGTAGGTGCGCAGTTGCCTGTGCCTGGGCCTCAGAAAGGCCAGATACCCGGCCGGCAACAGCACCGCCACCAACGCGATCCCAAGCACGGGGCCGGGCACGCTGCCGGCCGCGAACGCAACACCAACGGCCGCGGCTGTCACGAAAAGGCCGTAAACGACCGCCCACCTGGCGTTTCCGGCCAGCGCGGTTGCTATGGGTCTCTTTTCGTCGGACATCATCCGCCCGTAAGTTTTCTGACCAGTCCAAGAAAGGATTCGCGGTCTATCGGTTTCTCTATGACGGCGTCGGGTCTGGGCACATCGCCGAGTTCGTCGCCAAAGAAGTCCTCCCGCTGCGCCAGGCCGGTAAGTATGACAATAGGCACCTGGCTGGTCTTTCCCGCGGATCTGAGTTCGCCGTAGGCCCTCACGCCCGACTTTTTGGGCATCAGGACATCCAGCGTAATCAGGTCAGGCGGCGCAGCCATGGCCTTTTTGAGCCCCTCATCGCCGTTCTCGGCCGTTTCCGTTTCAAAGCCCGCCTTGGCGAGCAGGGTCTTGAGGTAGACGCGCATGTCCTTTTCGTCGTCGATAACAAGAACCCTCTTTGCCATCACTCACCCCCCGGGTTCCCCATTCCGGTTTCCCCATTGCCGAGCCCGATCCTGGCTTCGGGCGTATCGATTCGCCCCAGAACTTCACGGATCGGCCCGCTGAGTTTCGGGTCGTCCAGCATCCTCACTATACTCGCCACGAGGTCGGGGTTCCTTATTCCGGCCAGTTCGTCCGCGGCCGTGGCCTGCACCGAGGGATTGGAACTGGCCAGGGCCCGAACCAGGTATTCCACGGCCAGCCCGCCCGCGTCCCCACCGCGCCGGCCGATCTCGCCCAGGGCCTTGAGCGCTTTCTCGCTGTACCTGAACCTGCCTATCGCGCGAACCACCCGCAGGTCACCATAGGACTTGAGCAGACGATCTATGGCATCGGCGCCCGGGCCCTCGGTCTTGCCCTTTACCGCCTTGTCGGCGTCGTCCAGGTAGGACTCGTCGGCAAAGTGTTCGACCGCGATCCTGCGGGCCGTTGGGTTGTATCCTGGGTCCTGCGCGATCGACTCCAGCACATCGCGATCGGTGATGCGGGCAAAACATGCGCCCATCAACTCGTAGTTCTTGCGCGCCTTGATGATCTCGGCCAGGAGCCGCTGGCTGCCGATGCGTTCGACCGCGGCCAGACGCACATCCATTTCGCCGGCGTCCTTGGCAATCGAGGCAAGGGCCCCGTCACCCCTGACCCTGGCCGCCGCGGCCATCCTCACCCTGGGCGATTCGTCCGTGCACGCCACCTGGACAAGCGCGTCCTCGTCCGACAGTTGCTCGACCTCGTCGAGCCTCTTGTTTGGGTCCGTTTGTCTCCCGAAAAGGCCCATCTTTCCCTCGCTGAGCGACCGGCCCCTAGTGGAAATCCCACTCCAGGAAACCTTCCTTCACGTCCACCATGGCATTGACCACCAGTTCCACGAGGCCGCCGTACAGTATCCTGCACCTGTCCCACGCCTCATAATAGGTCAAAAGGTCCCGGATCTGCCCCTTGCAGTTGGAGCACGGCGCGCACACGTACTTGTTGGTTTCGGGTCCGATGCAGTCATCGAATGCGCTGATGATCTGGGCGAATTTCTTGCGACCCGCTATCCTCATGCGCCAGTCCGGAAAGTTGTTGGACTGCATGATGGCGAACCCGCTGCCGCCGCCGCAGCAGTAGTTATGGACCCCATGGGGGGTCATCTCCCTGAATTGCGGCGCGATCTTTTTCAGGACTTTGCGCTGGGGCATCACGATGCCCATGGACCGCGTAATGTTGCACGGGTCGTGCAGCGTGACCGGGAAGTCGTTTCGCGACGGATCTACCATGATCTTTTCGTTGCAGACCAGGTCCTCCATCAGTGTGAGACAACTTTCCCTGGGGATGTTGGATTCCCCGAGCCACATGCGGTCGCCCGTGGCCATGAATGCCTTGTGGGCGTGTCCGCATTCGCCCATGACCACCTTCTTGACCCCCAGCTTCCTGGCCACTTCCGCGTGCTTCAGCGTGACGCGCGAGTACTGGATGTCGTCATAGAACAGACCGTAATTCACGGAATCATAACCGACAAGGTCACTGGCAATGGTCCAGCTCAACCCGGCCAACTCGAACATGATCGCGAATGCCTGGAGGTTCTCGGGCCATGACAGGAACTCACCGGCGTTGTGCATGATCAGGATGTCGGCGCCGGCCTTGTCCACGGGGATCTTGATGTTCAGGCCGGTCCGCTCTTCGATATCCTCCTCGGCAAACTCCAGGATATCCGCAAGGGCCATTGGGTTCATGCCGGTGGACGACCCCACATGCAACTGCTTCATGGTCCCGGCCCCGTGCAGTTCTTCGGGGTGAATGCCCAGTTCCTGGCTGAACAGCTTGCGGATTTCGCGTGCTATCAACCCGTTGTCGATGCCCATGGGGCAGTCCTGGGCGCAGCGGCGGCACAGGGTGCATCGGTAGGCCAGATCGGCAAGACGCGCCACCGTCTCCCAGGTCACAGGGATGTCGGCGCCGGTCAGGCGGCCCGTCAGCGCGCCCAGCTTGGACCGCTTTCGATTCGCGATGCGCCGCAGCACGTCCGCCCTGAACAACGGTCGGTATATCTCGACCCGCCCGCTGGCCTCGAATATGGGGCAGGCGTCCGCGCACGTGTTGCACTTGACGCAGTTTTCGATGGACAGCAGGAAGGGCTGAAGGAAGGTCCAATTGTCCTCCTTGGAGAACAGCTTGTCGATCCCGACCAGAAACTTCTCGACCAGGGCCTGCTTTTCCTCTTCCGTCCCGGGAACGGGGATCACATTACCGATCACGCCGTCCAGGGATGCCTCGAACCGCTCGCGCTTTTCGTCGGGCACCTCGGCTATCGGTTCATCAACCCAGTCGTCGTAGGGCGGCGGGAGCTTCGTTATGTCCCCGACGTCCAGTTCAACCAGTTGCCTGCAGTCCAGGCAGATATCTTTCGGTCGTGTTTCCTGCGGCTTCATTTTTCACCTTCGTCGTCGATGACTTCCGTTCCAACCTCGGCCCAAGTCCCGTTTTTCTGGATGTGCCCGGCGTCCCAGTCCATCCTGTATCCAAAGGCCTGCTTGATCCGCCCTTCAATCTTGCCGCCGCGCGGATTGGGCTCGTCCGCCCACCTCACGTCGTGGTACAGGAAGTACTTGGCGACAAAGTGGGCCATCCGTGTAAGCGGGATGTAGGCCACCAGCAGGGAGCCCAGCACGACCTCAGTCCGCATCCACATGTCGGGCAGCACGGCCTGATTGAAGGTGATCGTGCTGTACATGTAGTCGGTCAGGCCCTTGAAAGCCGGGTCGTACATGGCCTGCACCACCAGGGCAACGCCGGTGGTCACGATAAAGAAGGCCAGGTTGATGAACTCGACCGGCGCGCTGTAACGCCTGATGTCGGGATTGCTCATGCGCCTGAACAGCAGCCCGATCGAGCCTGTCAGGACCAACGCCAGCCCTGCGTAGCCGGTCACCTGTATCGCCAGCATGCATGCGCTGATGAAGCCGCCCCCTGGGTCGGCGCCGGCCACGCGTCCGGTCGCCGCCACGACCAGCAGTGCCAGCCATGCGGTCACCAGGTACAGGCCGAAATGAAACGGGAATGAAAAGACCCACAGCTTGCGGTTGTGCAGGTACACGCCCTTCAGGAACAGGATCTCCTCGGCCATTTCCTTGAGTTCGTTCAGGTGGTCCACCTGGCGGGGTTTGGTCCACCAGTCCAGTTCCTCAAAGATGGAGCCTCCATAATCGGCGCGTCCCTTCTCGTGCGCCACCGGGTACAGTTCCCACCGCAAGTGGATGGGGGTGCCGGCGTAACGCACCGCCCGCAGGACGATCGCGCCCAGGGCCACGGCGGCCCCCGCGTATGTCAGGATTTGCCAGAATTCCATTTCAGGTCGCCTCCATCATTGAACCCACTCAGTCACCACTCCCGTCAGGGATTCCCTCAGTTCCTTGATCCGTTCGGGCCAGTCGTCGCTCACCAGGTCGGACAGCGTAAACGCGTTCAGGATCCCGGATATCTCGAAATTGATCAGGGACCACAGGTCCTGGCAGTTGCATGCATCGCTGTACTCGCACATGCCCGGGTCCGCCGCGCACTCGGTGATCGCAATCGGCCCGATAGTGGCCTCGACGATCTCCAGCAGGCGGATCTGTTCCGGCGGGCGCCTCAGCATGTATCCGCCGCCGCGCCCCGGGTGGGCCCGGACCAGCGAGGCGTTCTTGAGGGCTGGGGCAAGCTGGTCCAGATAGCCCCTGGACAGGCAGCAGTCCCTGGCCACCTCGCCCAGGGCCGCGGGCTTCCCGTCACGCGACAGCTTCGCGATGGCCATCATCATCCTCAACGAATATCGGGCCCGCGTGCCGAGCTTCATTCCCCGGCCCTCCAACAAGACACACTAATTACCTAAACTATTTTGACTTTATAAGTATTATTTAAGACTTGATTTCCTGCCATTTATCATAATCAGACGGTGATTGCCGATTGACGTAACAGCTTGATTATTTTACGACATTTGCAATCTTATTGATTACATTACATGCTATTGAAGCCGGGCGTCGGGCGGGATCAGACGAATGGGGCCTGGAATTCGCGGCTTTTCCGTGGCCTTCAAATACGGTTTTTGGTATGAAGAGGTTGGAATCCATCCGGAAAGCGATCACCAATGGTCCAACAGTACACCCCAGAGCAGATCGAACATCAGGCCGGGATGCTGGCCAACCGCGTGCGCAAACGGCACCGTCACCTGAAAAGGCGATTCGAGCGCCGGCGTATCGACGTCTTTCGCCTTTACGACTGGGACATCCCCGAAATCCGGGCCGTTGTGGACTGGTACGCGGGGCACCTGGTCGTGGCCGAATACGAACGCGAGCAGACCGGGCCGGACTGGCTCCCACGCATGGGCCGGGCCGTGGCCGAGGCGCTGGACATTCCTGATGATCGCGTGTTCCTGAAAAGGCGTCATACCGGCAAGGGCGATGGCCCACGCTACCGTCCACTGGGTCGGGGGGGGCGGCGTTTCGAGGTCCGTGAACGCGACCTGCGCTTTTGGGTCAACCTCTCGGATCGGGTCGATACCGGCCTGTTCGCGGACCACCGCGAGACACGCGAGTTGGTGCGCCGGATGGCGCGCGACAAGGATTTTCTGAACCTGTACGCCTACACCGGCTCTTTCACCTGCGCCGCTGCCCTGGGGGGGGCCAGATCCACTGTCACGGTGGACAGGTCCGCCCCCTACCTGCGCTGGGCCCGGGAAAACATGGAACTCAACGGCCTGGCCGACCCACGGCACCGGTTCGAACGCCGGGACGTGGGCGCCTTCCTGGACCGCGCCGTACGCGACGGCAGGCAGTTTCAACTGGTAGTGGTCGACCCGCCGTCATTTTCCCAGTTGAGGCAGCAGGGGACGCGATTCGAGGTCCTGCGTGACCACCCTGTCCTGCTGAGGCGCGTCCTGGAGGTAACGGCCCCTGGGGGCACGGTCCTTTTTTCCACGAACCATCAGCGTTTCGTCCCCGGATTCGAGGGCATCCCCGCGAAATCCATCGAGGAGATCACAGAGGACACCCTGCCCGAGGACTATCGCAACCGCCGCGTCCATCGCTGCTGGCGGATCCGGGCGCCCGGTGGTGATTGAAGGCGACCGGTGACCTAAACCGGCTTGCCTGATCCGGACGTTTCCTACATGATCCCTCCAGGATGTCCAGACGCAAAAAAGAGGCGGATTTCTGGGCGAAGGTCGGCGGTTTCCTGCGGGGACCGGGTGCGTAAGCCTCCGGTAGGCGTGGATACCATGAGCACGCGGACATGACCACACATCGTTTCGGCATCTGGACGCGACCACTGTCGGTCCTGGTGCTGCTGTGCGCGATCGGCACATTCCACATAGCGACCATGCGCCGAGGTCACGACTGGGGCGGCGATTTCGCTTTGTACATTCTCAACGCAAAGAATCTCGTGGAGGGCCGGGGCTACTCGTCCGACCCATGGATCTACAACCCACAGTATCCGGGGCTGTCGCCCGCCAAATATCCACCCGTCTTTCCCTTGCTGACTGCCCCGGTGTATTCGGCATTTGGTTTGGACCTGGAGGCCATGAAGGTCCTGGTGGTGCTGACTCTTTTGTTTTCACTCCTGACACTGTTCCTCTTTCTGGGCGGACGCACGTCTTTCGCCACGGCATTCACGATAGTCGCATTGACTGGATTCAACCCCCTGATCTGGCACTTGACCATCCAGATCCGACCCGAATTCCTTTTCCTCGGCCTGACCTTCCTGACCCTTTACGCGCACGGGCGATTCGAAGGAAAGATGGGGATCGGGGTTGCGCCGGCAATCGGGGCTTTGACCTACATCGTCTACGCCACGAGAAGCGTCGGAATGGTCCTGGCGGCCGCAATCGTCATTCACGAGGTCCTTAAACGCCCGATAAACATCCGCTATATCGCAGCCTTCATCATGACCTTTGCATTGTTGGTGGTTCTGCAAAACCTGGCGATCCCTGATATCTCCAGTTACAACCGAATGTTCTACCTGGATACGGGCCTTATCGCGCACAACCTTTCCCAGTATTTCGCGGCCATGTCGTATTTCTGGGACAACGGCTTCGTCAGGTGGTTTTCGTGGGCGTTGACCGCCGTGTTCCTGGTCGCCGGGCTTTTCGGCTACATCCGTCGCGTCAGGGCCGGGCGCGAGCCCCTGGAGGTCTTTACCGCCCTCTACATCGTGACGATCATCATCTGGCCGTACTATGAAATGCGCCTCCTGATACCGCTCATCCCCCTGATTCTGTTCTATGCCCTGTACTGGACGTCTTCCCTAAAGACCTCCTGGGTCCGCGTGGCGGTTCCAGTGCTTATCGCGCTGACCATGGCGTCGTACTCGACCAAGTACATGTTCGTGGACTACTCGCCTTTGCGGGAGGGGGTGCACAAGGCGGAATCGCTGGACCTGTTCAGGTTCGTTCGCTCGAAACTGCCCGGGGACGCCACCATCCTGTTCGCCAAACCCAGGGTCCTGGCCCTGTTCACCGAGCGCAAGAGCACTGGGGTCCTGCTGCCGGCGTCGGACGAGGAAATAGAGGATGTCCTGAAGACCTTTGATGTCTCTTACGTGATTCTTTCCAGGTGGTCCGCGCCGGACACCCGTTACATGCTGCCCTTTGTCATGCGCCACAAGGCCCGTTTCCACCTGATATACGCAAACAAGGATTTCAAGGTGCTGAAGATGGAAACGGTACGCGCGGCCGCGCCGGTCGCCGTGGTCCGGCGATAGGCGATCGTTCACCGTCATGGCTGTTCATGGCGATTGTGATCCGATAGTCTCCGCACGGTTTTTTGAAATGAAGGCCGACAACGACTACACTGCTTTCAGTCATCAAGGCCATTGACAGCGGGAAAAAATGAAGCTCTTCACAATCATCATCACGGCCGCCGCGGCATGTCTTGGGTCAGTGCCCGCCGCGGCCGAGGTCGGCCCATACGACGTGACCCTGATTCCGGACATCGACGGCTCCCTGGGCGACATGCAGACCCTTGCGATGCCCAGCAAATACCTTCAAAAGGTGGCCTGCCTGTTTTACAAAGACCATCCGGACAACTTCGACGCCATCTTCGTGTTCACCACTTACAAGTTGAACTTCATCACCAACGTGCAGCAGGGTTGGCCCGTAAAGT
>JAADHL010000242.1 GCA_013151875.1 Deltaproteobacteria bacterium | reverse complement strand
TTCCAGCAGTTCGGCGGCCCGCGTCTGGTTGCCTCCGGCGTCCTTGAGGGCGTCCACTATCAACTCCATCTCGTACGACGCGACGAGTTGTTCCAGCCTGCCGCGGGCCTGGGCCCGCGATTCCATGGTCTTCATCTGCAGCGAGGGCGGCAGGAGGTGGGCGCGGATCACACCGTCCTTTGCCAGCAGTACCGCGCGCTCTATTGCGTTCTCCAGCTCGCGCACATTACCCGGCCAGTGGTAGGCCATGAACATATCGATTGCCGGAGTGTCCATTCGAGAAACGTCCTTGCCGAACTCCCGCGCGTACATCTGGATGAAGTGATCGGCGAGCAGGGTGACGTCCGCGCCTCTCTCGCGCAGGGGCGGCACGTGAATCGGAAAGACGTTCAGCCTGTAATAGAGGTCGGGGCGGAAACGACCGTCCATGACCGCTTTTTCCAGGTCCCGGTTGGAAGCCGCGATAATGCGCGCCCTGGTGGTCTTGACCCGGTTGCTTCCCACCCTCTCGTACTGGTGCTCCTGCAGGACGCGCAGCAGCTTCACCTGGGTAGCCATGGGAAGCTCATCCACCTCATCCAGGAACAGTGTTCCCGCGCCCGCGGCCTCGAAACGCCCCTCGCGTTTCTCGGTCGCCCCGGTGAAGGCGCCCCTTTCGTGACCGAACAGCTCGCTTTCGACCAGGTTTTCAGGGATGGCCCCACAGTTGACCTGCACGAAAGACTGGTCCGCCCTCGGACTGCTCCTATGGATGGAACGGGCAATGAGCCCCTTGCCGGTGCCCGTCTCGCCGGTAAGCAGGATGGTCGCTTTGGAGTCGGCGACCTGGGATACCAGGTAACGCACCTGCACCATGGCCTCGGACGACCCCAGGATCATTCCGGGCGTCCCGCCGGTTCCGGCCGATTCCTTGAGGCGCTTGTTCTCTTCCCTTACACGGCGGCGTACGACACGGGAGGCGATCAATCCCGCCACTTCCTCCAACAGCCTCAGCTCACCGTCCAGATTGCTTTCGGGATCGCTTACCCTGTCCGCGGAGAGGGCGCCGACGACCTCCTTTCCATAGCGGATCGGAACGCATAGAAATGCCAGTTCAGCACGATCCAGGTCGCGCCTCACCCCAGTTCGATCCAGGAACAACGGCTCTTTGTCCAGTCTGGGCACCGCCACCGGACGTCCCGACTTCACGACCCTTCCCGTTATTCCCTCGCCGAGACGATAACGCACCGGTTCCATGCGCTTGGAGCCCAGGCCCCGGGCGACCAGCATGTGGACCTCGTTCAGGTCCCTGCGGTAGATCGACACGATTCCGCGCTTCATCCCCAGAAGCCGCGACAGCGCCTTCAGCGTCTCTTTCAACGCCGCATCGAGGTCCCCCGGGCCGGCCAGAGTCATTGCGACCCGGCGGAGGGCCTCGAGTTGTTCCCTGGTGTATTCCAGTTTACTCATCCACTCCATATAGGACATTTTTGTATCATTCGCAACTGTCGATACATTTTCGTATCACGATCTAGGCGGTCGCACCAACCCCGATCACCAACAATATCCTTTAATCACGGCGACTTCCAATATTCTCCCATAGATGGCACGCCAATTGTATTAAGAGGCGGCAGCCGGACTCGACACGCAAGGAGGACCCGCTTGAAAACGAAGGACGTAATTTTCGTCGCAATGACTGCGACCTGCATGGTGCTGTTGTCCTCATCCGAGGCCTTCGCGGGAAACAGCCCAGCGACCGGACAGACCCAGATCAATCTGAACACGGTCTGGACACTCGTGGCCGCTGCGATGGTGTTCTTTATGCAGGCGGGATTCGCTCTGGTCGAATCGGGATTCACACGTGCGAAAAACGCGGTGAACATCATGATGAAGAACCTGATGGATTTCTCGCTGGGTTCATTGAGTTTCTTCTTCGTGGGATTCGGTCTGATGTTCGGGACGAGCAATGGCCTGTTCGGCACCACGCTTTTCGGGCTCGACGGTGTAGGGGGCGGGGACTGGAATTTCACGTTTTTCATCTTCCAGACCGTGTTTGCAGCGACCGCGGCCACCATTGTGTCGGGGGCCATGGCGGAACGGACCAAGTTTCCTTCATATCTGGCCTACAGCGCCGCAGTGACGATGTTCATCTATCCCGTATTCGGTTCCTGGGCCTGGGGCGGCCTCCTGGATGGTGGCGGCTGGCTCGAAAACCTGGGGTTCGTGGATTTCGCCGGGTCCACGGTGGTCCATTCTATTGGGGGTTGGATGGCCCTGGCAGGGGCCGTGGCAGTCGGTCCCAGACTGGGCAAGTACGGCCCCGACGGCGGGGTCCGCGCCATCCCTGGACACAATATCACCCTGGCTGCCCTGGGGGTGTTCATCCTCTGGTTCGGCTGGTTCAGTTTCAACTCGGGCAGCACCATGGCGGGTGACGGATCCATAGGCCGCATCGCGGTGACGACCAATCTGGCCGGTGCATCGGGCGCAGTCTCCGCACTGCTGACGGCATGGCTCATGTTTCGCAAGCCGGACGCGTCGATGACCCTCAACGGCGCTCTCGCGGGTCTGGTCGCGATCACCGCCTCTTGCGCGACCGTGACACCCATGGGCGCGGTCATGATCGGGCTGAGCGCGGGAGTCCTGGTGGTGTTGAGCGTGATCCTGTTCGACCGGGTCCTGAAGATCGACGACCCGGTCGGCGCAATCAGCGTGCACGGAGTGTGCGGCGCCTGGGGAACGCTGGCCGTGGGCCTGTTCAACGCCGAGCATGTCCTGGGTATCGCGGATCACAGCACCGGTCTGTTCTATGGAGGCGACGCCGCTCAACTGGGGGTGCAGGCCATCGGTGTCGGAGCGGCCTTCGCATGGGCCTTCGGGACCGGCACTGTGCTGTTTGCCGTCATCAAGGCGCTGTCGGGTTTGAGGGTGTCCCGTGAGGAGGAGTTACAGGGCCTTGACATCGGGGAACACGGCATGGAGGCATACGCCGGTTTTCAGATCTATCTGAACGAGTAATGCCGGACGGTGGGACACAACCCAAGGATTAGGAGAAACCGCATTGAAATTGATCATCGCCTACATCAAGCCAGAAAGACTGAACGACGTTAAGCAGGCCCTTTATCGCGCCGAGGTGCGCAACATGTCTGTGACCAATGCCCTGGGTTGCGGAAGGGCGGGAGGGTTCCACGAATCGTATCGTGGAGTGGACGTCGAGGTGATTCTGATGAAGAAGGTCCGACTTGAAATTGCCGTCAACGACGAATTCGTGGACAGGACCGTCGGCGCCATCGTCGAAGGCGCCCGCACAAACAAAAAGGGCGACGGAATGATTTTCCTGCTGGACCTTCCCGAGTGCATCCGGATCAGGACCGGCGAAACAGGGGGGACAGCCGTTGGTTGAGCTACTGCTATCAAGCAAAGGATTTTCAATGAGATCAACTGTTTTAAAGGACCTGACATCCGTAATGCTGCTTGTGCTCTTTGCCGTTTTGCCTTTGGGAAACCGGGCGCTCGGTGAAGGGGCCGACACTTCACAGGCGGTCGCAACGGACGCTCAAGCCGCGGGTTCCAGGAAGGCCGTCGGGTTGAACCTCGATCTCGAATTGAGTTCACTCTATTGCTTTCGTGGGATCAATGTCTTTCAGGAATCATCCCAGACCGACCAGAATTTTCTTTGGGCGCCCAGCTTCACCTGGGATGTCTTTGAAACGGGGCTGTGGTTCGGATACTGGGGCGCCTATCAGGGCCGGGGGGGCAACAAAGCCGCCTTGGTAGCTGCCGGAGTAGGACACGAAAGCGACTTCATTATTGGTTTCAACCACGAAATCATTGAAGGCACTCTGACCTTGAAGACCTCCCTGACCTGGTACGTCTTTCCTTTCGCTTCCAGCGGCGTGGCTGGTACCGACCTGCCTTCCTACCTGGAACCTGCGCTGGGATTGGACTGGACCGGCCCTGTGGATCTTGGGATCACGATCTCTTATTTCGCGGGAATTCAAAAAGCCCTGAGTGACTTCCGATACCTCTACATCCACCCAACAATTTCCAAGACTTTCGAATTCAACGACCATGTCGGGCTGGCCATCGGGCTGGGTTTCGGATACAAACTATTCAACGATAGGGGCAAGATGACCGACAATGTGTATGACGTGCAATTCGATTGGTCGATACCCGTCAGGATAACCAAGGAATTCTACCTGGAACCAGCCTTTCACGCGGCTTGGACCAACCTGGCTGGAAAGGGCGTGGGCGAGGAATATCTCGTCTGGGCGGGTCTGAACATGGGAGTCGATATTTAACCAACAGGAGGGAAAGCACATGACCCCGAAGGAATGTCTCGAATTCGTAAAAAACAAGGGCTGCACAATGGTCGATGTCAAGTTTCTTGACCTACCTGGCGTATGGCAGCACTTCACCGTTCCCATCTCTGAACTGGAGGAAAAGACCTTCGAATCCGGTTACGGTTTCGATGGGTCCTCCATACGGGGTTTCCAGGACATCCATGCGTCGGACATGCTGGTGATCCCGGACCCCGCCACGGCGGTAATCGAGCCCTTTATCGAGGAAACCACGGTTTCGCTGATCTGCAACGTGGTGGACCCCATCACCAGGCTGCCTTACTCGCGCGATCCACGTTTCGTGGCGCGCAAGGCCGAGAAGTATCTCAAGGCCACCGGCATCGGAGATACCGCCTTCGTGGGGCCGGAGGCCGAGTTCTTTGTTTTCGACGACGTCAGATACGACCAGGGCCGCCACTTCTCGTTCTACGAGGTCAACAGCAAGGAGGGCTTCTGGAACTCGGGCGAGGACGAGGAACCCAACCTCGGCTACAAGATCCGCTATAAAGGCGGCTACTTCCCGGTGTCGCCCACGGATTCGCTGGTGGACCTGCGCAACGAGATAGGCATGATCCTCCAGGAACTGGGCATAGCGGTCGAGGCCCTGCACCACGAGGTCGCCACCGCGGGCCAATGCGAGATCGACATGCGATATGCCCCGCTCGTACAGATGGGCGATAATCTGATGTGGTTCAAACACGTGGTCAAGAACGTCGCGAACAGGCGCAACAAGACGGCCACGTTCATGCCCAAGCCCCTGTTCGACGACAACGGCAGCGGCATGCACAGCCACATCAGCATCTGGAAGGACGGCAAGAACACCTTCGCGGGCAACCTTTACGCGGGTCTGTCCCAGACCGCCCTGTATTTCATCGGCGGCATCCTCAAGCACGCCGGGGCGTTGTGCGCGTTCACCAACCCAACCACGAACTCCTATAAAAGGCTGGTCCCCGGTTTCGAGGCGCCCGTCAACCTGGCCTATTCCTCGCGTAACCGATCCGCGTCCATCCGGATCCCGATGTACGACACCGCGGCCAACACCCGACGGGCCGAACTGCGCTTCCCGGACCCTTCGTGCAACGGATATCTGGCCTTTTCCGCCATGCTGATGGCGGGCCTCGACGGCATACAGAGCGAGATCGATCCGGGTGAACCCCTGGACAAGGACATCTATGGTCTGCCCCCCGAGGAACTGGCGAACGTGCCCCAGGTGCCGGGTTCCCTTTCAGCGGCCCTGGACGCCCTTGAGGGGGACCACGACTTCCTGCTGGCGGGCGATGTCTTCACCCCGGACATCATAGAGCGCTGGATATCCTACAAACGCGAGAACGAGGCAGCCCAGATTTCCATCCGTCCCCACCCATACGAGTTCGTTCTGTACTACGATATCTGATTGTCGGCGGCCCAGAGGGCGGATGATCAAATCCCTGTATTACAGCAAGGCTACATGGTGGTTTCTTGCATCCGTCCTGTCCATATTCTGGCTTGCCTCGAACCTGACCCGATCCGCGCCCGCTCCGCGTAATGACCTGAGGTCCTACGTCATGGGCGCCAGGGCCGTATCCCGTGGCGAAAGTCCATATGACGGCAACTACGGATACTATTATCCACCGCTCCTTGCCGTGATCGCTTCTCCGGCGGCTTTCGCGGACGATGACGAAATCGCCCTCACAGGCCGAGTCATCCTGGCCTTGTCCAGCATCGTACTGCTTCTGGCCTCGGCTTCGCTGACTGGACTTGGCGGAACGCCATGGGGACTTGCTCTGTCCGCTACCCTTTTCCTGCCCCTTTTCCAGGAGGGACTGGCCTTCGGCAACATTTCAGTGGTCGTGGCCGCAATCCTGGCTGTCGTTGGATTGATCCTGCGCAGGTTTCCTTTGGGCGCAGGCGCCCTGCTGGCCCTGGCTACACACCTCAAGGTAGTGCCGGTCCTCTTCATCCTGTTCCTTTTGCTGTCGGGTATCGTCAGAAAGGACAGGACTGCCCTCAAGGCAGCCGTTTCCGCAACCGTCCTGTCCGCTGCGTTGTTGGCCCTGCCATGGACCGGCGAGTATGTATCGCTGGTCTTGTCCGGCGGCATGCAGGACGCAAAAATCGCCTGCGGCTCCAACTTTTCCTGGGTCGCCTACTTCGCCGCCGTCGGGATCCCCCTGCCGTCTGTTGTCCCAGTCGCTCTGGCGCTCGGCGCCGTATGGCTGCTGGTCAGGGGGAAAACGGAAATCAACACCATCGACTGGTCGATCCTGCACTGTCTGGTGGTTTTCGCTTCGCCCATCGTGTGGTTCCATACATTTGCCCTGGCGGTTCTGCCGGCGACGATGGTCGCGGCTGGAGTAATCCGGGGTCGTCGCATCTCCGGCCTGAAATCTCTTGCCCTCCTGGATCGGCTGCTGGCGCTCGCCGCGTTCGCGATAGTCATGGACTCCGAGTACTACTACATGCGTTCCTGGATCGGTCGATTCGTTACGCCGCTTCTGCCCCTGTTGCTTCCGGTTTTCCTTGTGTGGGCCTTGATAAGGCAGGGACCGGACGGGCGTCCTGTTTCGTGACAATTATTGTCAGTGGTGAGCGGATACGCCGAGGGCGCCCGAAGGCGCCACCTGCGTGCCGGTGGAAGGAGATGAGGGACTATTCGGTTTCGTTCTCGACGTAGAACGCGGAGGAACCGACCTGCGAGCACTCGGAGTACGTGGCATGGGGATCGCCGAACGCCAAGCGCTGGAAGGTGGACTGCGTGTTGTCGCAGTCAAGGTCCGCGTACGCGCTTGCGGTGGCCTGCGCCGTGTCGAGCGTCGTGCCGTCAAGCCAGTCGAACGCATACACGAAGTAGTGCTGGTCGGACATCTGGAAGGTAAGCGCAGACCACGTCCGCGTGTTCCACCTGTCCGAGTTGGAGTCGCAGCGCTCGTCAGCGTCGCCGTCCTCACTGGATCCGAGGGATCCGCAGCAGGTGGTGGCGGGCGTCACGCCCTGATCCGTGGGGAACTGGCAGTACAGCTTGGAACCGTTCGCACTGATGTGCGGGGCGGTGTAGTAGTACGCCGAGCCCTTGTAGATCTTGTCCAATTCGTCGATCGCCTCCGTGGTCTTGGCGCGCCGCATGTACTTGATGAATGCGGGGACCGCGATCACGGCCAGGATGCCGAGAATGGCCACGACGACCATCAACTCGACCAGGGTGAAGCCCTTGAAGTTGAACTTACGAAGCCCTTTCATGTTTGAACCTCCAACCAATGGAAAAAACGACTCTTCCAAGCCCGAACCCCCGGGCCCGAATAACTGCCCGGACATTCGGGCCGTCTGCACCCTTGATATGCAACCCGCATGCCACACGCATACATTTGTAATTTCAATTAGTTAGACGACCGACAAATGAAAAAAAACCGGCGGCGGACAAAAAGTGCCACCAGATCGTGCCAAAAATTGTCACCTCACGCCGCCGGCCGCGTACCAGCGGTCGTCCCGTGGGGGCAGTCGTGATTACTTGAAGGCACTATGCTATTGATGTCGTCATGACGGTCTGGAAAACAGTCTGCGTCCTGGGCCTGCTGACCCTGACCGCTCTGGCAATCAGAATGGGCCCCGCGGACCAGGTTTTCGCATCGGGACGGGTACGGTTGTTCACCGATGACCCCCCGTATCACGCCCGAAGGGTGGCAGGCCTGCTGGAAGGCGATCCGGACGTCCACGGCATCGACCCGTTCGTGGCTCACCCCTTCGGGGCCGCTGCTTGCTGGCCCTGGGGTTTCGACCTTGTCCTGGCGGCGGTTGCAGGACCCTTCGCCGGTTCGCCGCCGGACCATGCCGCCATCGCCCGGGCAACAGCCCTGGCCGTGCCTTTCATGGGCGCCCTTCTGGTGCCTCTCGTCTTTGCGCTGGCTTCGTCCGTTACGGATCGTAAAACGGCGTTGATCGCCGCCGGGTTCATCGCGTTGCTCCCGGCTCACGTTGACTACTCGCTGGTAGGGAGGGTGGACCACCACGTCCTCGAATCCATTTTTGTCGTCCTGGCTGCGCTGGGCCCGCTGCGCCTGCTGGGCCCGGGCTCGAAACAGTTGTCCGGCCGGATTTTGGGCATCACGCTGTCTGGAGCTGCCGCGGGCCTTTCTTTTGGATTCGTTCCTGCGGCTCTTCCCATCGCATCCACCTCTGTTGCGCTGTTGGGGGGAGGCCTGTTGGTCAGGCGGGATCGGTCGGCCCTCTGGTACGGCGCATCGGCCCTGGTGGGTTCGCTGGTCGTACTGCCCCTGTCCCCCCACCCCTTCGACTGGGTGTTCTATTCCCATTCACTGCTCCAGGTCACCATTATCGCCATCCTGCTGGCCGGACTGATCGGGGGACAT
>JAADHL010000083.1 GCA_013151875.1 Deltaproteobacteria bacterium | reverse complement strand
TCAGGTGGTCCCGCACCACGTCTATGTTCATGCAAAGGGGGCCGAAGATCACGGTGGGCTCGGGCGTGCCGGCAAATTCCTGGGCCGGGATCACGTCGTGTTTGTACCAGAAGGCCGTGAACAGCGTGTTCACGCCGGCGTCCACGACCAGGGCCTTGCGGCCGTCCGGCAGGCGCTTGTTGGCGTGCACGGTCGTGATCAGATAGCCCGAGTCATCCACGAGGGCCCGCCCGGTTTCCAACAGCAGCAACGGTTCATGGCCCGGCGTCGTTTCCAGTTCGGAAAGGCCGCTGACCACCGCTTCGGCGTACTGGGCGAATGAAGGGGTGGCCTGCTCGCCGGGCAGGTATTGCGAGTGCAGCGTGTTCCGCGAGGCGAACCCTCCGCCCACGTCCATGGTGTCCATCTTTATTCCGAATTCCCGTGACAGGTCGTTGGCGAAGCCCGCCATCTTGGATGCCTGCTCCCGGTAGGATTCCACGTCCTGTATGAACGTCCCGATGTGGCTGTGCAGGCCCTTCAGTTCAAGGGCGCCGCCGGCCATGATCCGCCGTACCGCGTCAAGGGCCTGGCCGCTTTCCAGGTTGAATCCGAACCTGCTCCAAGGGGGCGTGCCCGCCACGGCCATGTTCAGCCGGATGCCCACGGCGGGGCGGATCCCGGCCTCGCGCGCCACCTTTTCCGCGCGCTGGATCTCGTCGAAGTGGTCCAGGTTGACCCTGGCGCCGTCCGCGAATGCCTTTGCCAGGGCCGCCTCCGGTTTGAAGGGACCGTTGAAGATGATGTGCGGACCCGGCACGCCCAGGCGACGGGCCTTGTCGTACTCCATCTCGCTGACCACCTCCGCCCAGGCACCCTCCCGGTGGAACACCCTGCACACGGCGTCCAGGTAGTTGGTCTTGTAGGACCAAGCGGGCTGGACCCGCGGGTAGCGCAGGGCAAAGCTTTCCGACAGGTCCCGGTACCGATCCACCAGGGTCCTCTCGCTGAACACGAACAGGGGCGATCCGTGCTTATTGACCAGATCGGCCACCGGGACGCCTTCGATGGCGGACATGGGCTGCATGGACTGCACCCGCGCCAGTTTGTTCATCATGCCCATCACGTGTCGCACCAGCGTGGGCCTTTCGTAGCGTTGCCTGGTCATGATTCATCCTCTTGGTTGCGTACCAGTTCCCCCGTGGTGGCGATTGCCTGGAAATCGTCCATGGTCGCGATCTGGTCGATTGATATCCGCACGAACATCGTGCCCGGCCTGTAGTCCGGAAGGACCCCCACGTCCTCACCGGCCGCCAGTCGGGCCGTTGCCCACGGCAGGTTCTGACCGGCGCCCGCGGACAGGTAGGTCCAGGCGGGAAACCGGGGATTCACCTCGATCAGGTAATATCGGGGCTCGGAGGTCTTGAGGATCTCGATTTCGCAGGGGCCGCGCCATCGTGTGGCGGCCATGAACCGCTCGGTAACGGCCAGCAGTTCGTGGTCCCTGACCGCCACTCCGGCCCAGCCCTTACCCTTGTCGGTGATGAATGTCTTTTTCATGGGAACGGCCCCGACCAGGCCGCCACCGCCGTCGCCCACGGCCACCACGTCGTACTCCTCGCCGGCGTGGAATTTTTGGATGATCACTGGGACCCCCCATGAGGCGACCATGTGGTGGAAGGCGGCCAGGGCCTCGTCCAGGGTGTGTACAACCGAGGCCCCGTAGAAGACGCCCTTTACCATGAAGGGGTAGGGTATCTCCTCGTGAATCCGGTAGATTTCGGACGCCTCCATCACTATTTTGCCTTTCGGCACGTCGATGTCCGCCTTGCGTCCCAGGTCCAGGAGCCGGGACTTGGAGCGGAGGTCGAACTGCGCCTTGTCCGGGATGAACATGCGGATACCCATCCTCTCCAGGTCGCCCTGAAGCGCCATCAGGGATGGGAACTCGGAATCCAGGGTCGGGATGAGCACGTCTATGCGGAACCGCTCGTGGATATAGCGGAGCCGGGCCAGCAGGGCGTCGGCGCCCTCGCTGGGGTATGGGATCAGGAACGAGCCGGCGAGGTCGAGTTCCCGATTGTAGATGCCGGGATCGAGCGTGTCGTAGGTCAAACCCAGCAGTTCGCCGGTGAAATCGGGCGCCAGCCTCAACGAACGCAGGACCGAGACGCCGGGTCCCGGGTTGTCCGTGGCATTGAGCCCGGTCACCGCGATGTGAAGATCATGATTGCTCATATTCATTCATCCCTGCTGGGGCCGACGCCCGCGCCCGCGCACTTGCGCGGGGTGATGTCTGATTCGCTGAAAGCTCATACTTCGGCGTCCCTCGACAGGATCCCCTGCTCCCTGAGCAGGCGGACGAACTCCTTGAGGTCGCGCGTCAGGTCGTCGCGGTCGTTGACGTCGAAGGCGTCCTTCAAGGCGTCCACGACCCCGTCCGCGGCCAGGCCGTCGCGCAGACGCTCCAGGATGAACCTGCCCGTGGGATTAACGCTGAACGTGAGCCCAGTGACCGGGTCGAACAGGAACCCGCTGTCGCTGATGGCCACGTCCTTCAACCGTTGCGAAATGTTCATCCGTTCACCTCCCATCTCACGCATGCAGGTTAACGTCCGCAGGTAAAGCTTTTGTTCAGGTTGGGGCCGTCTTTGTAAAGATTTGGTAAAAGTTCGCGGTCATGGAGCGGCATGTCAGATCGTATCGAGTGTGATGGCAACGGCGAAGCCGCCGTCCGTCCGGTTCCGGGCGGTGACGGCGCCTCGGCAGGCCAGTACGCAGGTCTTGACGATGGCCAGGCCCAGCCCCACCCCGCCGGTGTCCCTGTTGCGGGATGCTTCCGGGCGATAGAACGGCTCGAACAGCCGCGGTATGACCTCTTCATCGACTCCCGGACCCGAGTCCAGCACTTCGATCACCGCCCGGTCGCCGTCCCGTCGGGCCTCGACCAGTATCGGCCCTGCGTCACCCGCGTAGCGGATAGCGTTGCGTATGAGATTGGACAGTGCCCTGGCCAGCATTTCGGGGTTCGCGAATGGTCGCAGCCCATCCTCCATGGACACCCTGATGTCCTCGTGTTCCTTGCGCTCTCTGTCCACGACCTTTTGAATCAGTGGTGCGAGGTCCACGGTTTGGATGGTCGCCTTTCGCGGGGCCAGGTCCGCGCGCGAGAAGTTCAGTATCTCGTCCACCAGTTCGGACATCCGCTGGACCTCCTCCTGCACGTCCCTGACCCGTTCCCGTTCTTTGTCCTCGATGCCGTCTTCAAGGATCCCCAGACCGAGCCTGATCCTCGCCAGCGGCGAAGCCAGTTCATGGGCCACGTCCCCAAGAAATCTTTTTTGCCCTGTCACGTGCGCGTCGAGGCGGGCGGACATCTCGTTGATGGCGGCGCCCAGTCTGCCTATCTCGTCAGCGCGGTTCGCCTCTACACGGACGTCGAACCTTCCGCCCGCGATCTTTTCGGTCGCCCGCATCATGCCTGCGATCGGTCTGGTGATGCTGCGGGCCAGCGGGAGCCACAACAGCGAGGAAAGTACCAGGATCACCAGTATCACGACCACGAACGGGAGGATGTTAATGAAGAGGCCGTGTCCGGTCATGGAATCGGATACTCCCAGCAGGGTCGCTGGTCTGGGCGTATCGATACCGTTGCCGTAGATCGGCATCCTGATTCCGGCCCAATATCGGGACGGTTCGTCGGTATGGACGGAAAAGATGGCGGTCTTGGCCGACAGTACCGACGGCGGCGGCCTCGAATGGGGAGCGGGCTGGGGAGAAGGAGAGGGCACGGGCTGGGGCGAGGTCGAGGTCTGAATACCCTGGCTCCCCACTGGTCGCGTGACACGGTCGATGACGGCCTGCGGCACAGGGGTTTCAGGTCCGGCGAGCCGCCTGCCCGAGTTGGACAGCAGTATGAACATGACCTCGTACTCGTCGGAGAATCGTTCTAGAACGGCGTCCCATTCCCTTTTCGGCGTGCGGCTCAGTTCGCTGGATATCTGCTGTCCGACGGCAATCAGCCTGGGCCCGGTGTCCATCCGGAAAGGTGATTCGGCGGGCAGTAGGAACTGCAGCTTGAAGAGGGCGAACAGGACCAGCCCGATGGCGACCACGGTGGTAAAGAACCAGACCAGCAGCCGGGCGAAAAGGGACATGCCTACCCTCATCCACCCCCCTTGCCTGGATCCAGAAACAGGTAGCCGGCGGACCGCACGGTGCGGATGAAGCGCGGGTCCCTGGGGTCGTCGCCGAGTTTGCGTCTGAGGGAGGAGACATGGACGTCGATGGACCGGTCGTACACGTCGTAGTCCCTGCCCGAAACGAACTCCAGGAGCCGATCCCTGGTAAGGACGACGCCCGCGGAACCCGTCAGACATTCCAGAATGGCGTATTCCGTTGGGGTCAGGTCGAGCATCCTGCCGTCCATGGTCGCGCTCCTGGACCCCGGGTCCAGACTCAGGGGGCCGAAACGGCGCGGACCATCGTTCCTTTTCGCGTCTTTACCGGCTTCGGTTCGACCGGACCTGCGCGTTACCGCCCGCAGGCGGGCCAGCAGTTCCCTGGTGGAAAACGTCTTGGGCAGGTAGTCGTCGGCGCCCATTTCCAGACCTACGATACGATCCGTTTCGTCCCCGCGCGACGTCAACATGAGGACCGGTACGTCGCTTTTTTTCCTAAGCATTTTCAGGACCTCGAAGCCGTCCATCCCGGGCATCATCACGTCGAGTATGATTGCGTCGAAGTCGCCCGACGCGGCCTTTTCCAGGCCGTCCATGCCCGTGTGGGCAGCCGAAACCCGGTATCCCAGCGGCTCCAGGTAGTCCTTCAACAGGAGGCACAGCTTCCGGTCGTCGTCGATGATGAGTATCCGGGTTGCAGCCGAGGAGGACATTCCCATTATGCGGCCTCGCCGTTTTCCATGCGCCAGTTTATCATCTGTTAGCATGCAGGACAGCGGGGGAAAATGGGCTGTTACCTTTTTTTCGGACAAGGATGGACACTATGAATGTACGGATTCCAGTAGCCGTGGCGGCCTTGTTGATGCTGCTTTTGGCTGTAAGACCGGCGACGGCCCACGGCGTATGGGCGCACGTTCATGTGACCGGCTGGGCGATCCAGTCCCTGCCGGACGGTGAACTGAAGGACTTCCTGACCTCCGACCCGGAGGTGTTCAACGCGGCCCTGTTCGGGGCGGTGTTCACGGATTCCGGCTACTCACCGATAGGCGAGGGCGAGGACACGGCCCGCGAGTACAGCGAGTACGCGCATTGGGAACCCTTCGTCACAAAGTACATCGACTGGCTGCGGACGAACGATCCGCCGCCTTGGGAAGACCGGGAATCGCGAAAGCGCGTCGCCCTTCTGATGGGCATTGCATCCCACGGAATGCAGGACGAGGTGTTCGACTCGTTGTTCCTGATCCAGACAAAGCTGCACGATGGGCACGGCCAGGAAAGCGCTGACCCGGCCATGGACGGGTTTCTGAAACTCGACGGCAAGATGGAGTTTTTCCCGACGCCGTACGTGCCGATGGATTTGTTGCTCGAACTCTTTGCCGGACTGAAGCACGACGTGACCGCCGATGTCATCCAGGACGCGGTGGGCCTGATAACCGGGGCCTACATCAACGACGAACTGGGCCTAATGATTGCCCAGGCGCTCGGTGAGCAGTACGAGCCCGAACTGCCCTGGGCGCGGCAGCACTACATGGACCCTGAAGTGCCCGGCAGCCTGGCCTCGGAGATCCCGGTCACGGCCGGTTATATCCAGGCGATCTGGTCGCGGCTGCACGGGGCTTTCGACCACGACGCTCCGGTGATCGGGACCCTTCCCGAGGACGGCGGCTGCCTCTGGGGTGTGGACGCGCAGACCCCGGACCCCTGGGTGACCCTGGTGTACGGGATCGGAGTGCGGAAGGATTCACCCGACCCGACATGGACGGGACCGGACGGGGGCCAGGTGGCGTTCAAGATGAAGGGTACCAGGTGGGGCGCCCACTGGACCCGGCTGAACCGGTTGATGCCCGCTGCCTCGCTGGACGGCGGCGGCAGCTACAAGGTTGAATTGGGCCCAGGCCTCGATCTGATCGACGGGACCGTGTCAAACGGCACGTTTTCCTTGAGTTTCGGAGGTTTATGCGCAGAGGTCCAGGCGGAATATGTCGAAGGTGAACAGACCGAGGACGCCGCGGTGAACGCCGTGGTGGACGCGGCGGTCGTCGGGCCGGATCAGAGTTCGGCCCAGGAAACCGGCGTGATGCCCGAGGCGGGCGGCTCGGGGTGCGTGGTCGGGGCCTCCGGTGGTTCGGGTTGGACGGTCGTCCTTCTGGCCTTGATGATCATTGCTGTCGTCAGATGGAAAACCGGGTGGGACGGTTGAACCGCGCCGGCAGGGAGGCCATGGACGACATGGAGAGGCCGGAATGATGGAGATGATCCGAAAATCATTGCTTGTGGGGCTGTGCTGGACCGTCTGGTGCGTCGGGTGTGGGACGGGCACGGGAACGGGTACGGACACGGGCACGGACACGGGCACGGGCACGGATTTGGGAACGGACACGGGTACGGGTACGGATGCGGGGACGGATGCGGGGGTGGGGTACTTGAATTTGGTTCAGTATGTCGATCCGTTCATCGGCACGGATGACAGCACTTCGCCGCACCCGGTGCCGGGCGGGGCCGGAGGCAGCACCTACCCTGGGGCCGTCATGCCGTTCGGCATGGTGCAGTTCAGCCCTGACACGCCGACCGCATCGCCTTCCGGCTACCGTTTCAGCGATACGGAGATCGAGCAGTTCAGCGTCACACACCTCGATGGCGCGGGGTGTCCCAACAACGAGGATATTCCGATCCTGCCCGTCGTGGGTGACCTGATCGTGTCTCCGGGCGACGACTGGTCCAGCTACCGGTCGGCCTACGACAAGGAATCAGAGGAGGCCTTTCCCGGCTATTACCGCGTCGAACTGGAAAAGTACGGCGTCCGTACCGAACTGACCGCGACGACGCGCACCGGGTTCGCGCGTTTCACGTATCCCCCCACGACCAGCGCCAGGCTCCTCGTCCATGCCGGCCTCGGGGCCATGGGCTTCGGCCAAGGCTCCCTGGAGATCGTCGCCCCGGATCGGATTCAGGGCACTGTCGGCGCGGGGATGTTCTGCTGGTCGCCGACCAGCTTCCAGATCCACTTCGTCATGGTTTTCGACCGGCCCTTCACTGGTTTCGGTACGTGGCTCGGGAGCAAGGTGTTTCCCGACACGGGAGCCGTTGCGGGGAACCGCGCGGGGGGGTTCGTCACCTTCGACACGACCGCCGATTCGACCGTGCAGGTGAAGATCGGCATATCCTACGTGAGCATTGCCAACGCCGAGGCGAACCTCGAAGCCGAGAACCCCGCCTGGGACTTCGACGCCGTGCGCGACCTCGCGGCGACGCGATGGAACGAGGTGCTGAATCGAATCCAGGTGACGGGAGGCGGGCACGACGACCTGGTGAAGTTTTACACCGCGCTTTACCGCGTCTTTCAGAATCCGAACACGGCCAGCGACGTTAACGGCGAGTACATGGGCTTTGACGGTGTCGCGCACACGGCCGATGGAACGACCTACCAGAACTTCTCGGGCTGGGACATCATCCGCTCGTGGACCCACCTGGCGGCGGCCGTGGCGCCGGAGGGACCGGACATCATCCGTTCGATGGTGCAGGACGGCGTGGAGGGCGGGCTGTTGCCCTTCTGGACGCACCAGAACGTAGAGACCCATGTCATGGTCGGCGATCCCGGAACCGTGAATGTGGCCAACGCTTATGCGATGGGCGTGCGCGGGTTCGACACCGGCGCGGCCCTGCAGTTGATGAAGAAATCCGCCGATGACCCGAACGACACGCAGCGCTGGGGCCTTCAAAACTGGCTCGACCTGCATTACGTGGGTAACGCGGCCATCACGCTGGAGTATGCGATGGCCGACTTTGCGCTGGCCCAGTACGCGCAGGCGCTGGGCGACACGGCCGCCCACGAAAAGTACATGGCCAGATCGGGCTACTGGAGGGGGATCTGGAACCCGGACGATGGATACCTCGAACCCAGGGTAGCAGAGCCGACGCCGGGCGCGGATGCGGCGCGTATCTATGAGTTCCAGGTCTTCGGCCCTGGCTCGCCGGAAACCAACCTGGCGCTGGGCGGGGTCTCCACGGCGAGCGGTTCGTGCAACGCGGGCGAAGGACCCGAAAAGGCTATCAACGGCACCTGGACCGGCGGCGCCTCGGACAAGTGGTGCGACAACCACGGCTGGAACAGGTGGTGGCAGGTGGACCTTGGAGCCGTTTTCGGCATCGACCGGATCGTCGTCTACCATGCGGGCGCGGGCGGGGAATCCTCGTCATGGAACACGCAGGCATTCACGATCGAGGTCAGCACGGACGCCACGGCCTGGACGACCGTGGTGACGGTGACCGGGAACACCGACGACATCACCACGCACCAGATCGACGCCGTGGACGCCCGCTACCTCAGATTGAACATCACCGAGGCGATCCAGGCGGGAGGTGTCGGCGGGTGGGACTGCCGGCCGTTCGACCCGGCATCCGAGTGTGGTTTCATCGAGGGGAACGGGGCGCAATACGTCTGGATGGTGCCCCACGACCTGGAAGGGTTGTTCACGCTCATGGGGGGTCACGCGGCGGCCGAAACCCGGCTGGACGACCTGTTT
>JAADHL010000026.1 GCA_013151875.1 Deltaproteobacteria bacterium | reverse complement strand
TCCCGCAGGCCGGCAACAGGCAAAGCGCCAGCCCGACGATGGCGATCCTGTTCATTGCCGTCTTTGCAGCCGAGGCCATTTGGTGATGATACCACTTGACCAAGATACATTTGGTGGATCCAATCAGTGGATCCGTTCGCCACGGTCGAAATCGATGCTCGATTACTCGTCCGTGCACTGGGTATCGCGGTCGGGGCAGGCGAAGCGGACATGAAAGTGGCGTTTGTGCCCGCGCGCGTGCCTGATGATGCCGGTCCTCAGCTTGCGAGGGCGTGGATACTGGATGATGTATGAAAGCTGGTCCTCGTCGTACCCCATGCGTTTGGCCGCTTCATAGAACCTGGATTGCAGCGAGTAATTGATAAAGATGTACTTTACTCGGCCCGTGGCGATCAGGTTGGCGATCATGAAGAAGGTTCTGTCATAGTCGATGCCTTCGGGTCCCAGGTTCACGAAGTGGCGCAGTGGGCGACCGTTTGCAGGGATGAACCCTATGTCCACGTCGCGCCCCGAGCAATGGCTGCGATGCGGTTTCAACGGGCCACCCCCGGGCCGGGAAAGGCTGCCCAGCACTATCGGCGGGGTGTCCGGATACGCGGTCATCACCTCCTTGATGGCGAACATGAGCAGCACGATGGTCTCGTCCGTGGCGCAGCGGTTTTTGCTGAAGTCCACGAAACCTGGGCCTTCGGAGGGGAGGCAGCGGCCGTTTTCCAACGTCCCGTTGGTAGGGCTTCCCATGGAACGGGCGCGATGGCGGTAAACGATCTCCACGGGTCTGGCCGTGGGCGTGATGAAGGCCAGTCTGCGTATGTCCGGGTCGGTGTTGGGCGTGTTGTCCACGTCTCCCGGGGCCGGTGGGGGTTGCCGCGGGGTCCCAGCCGGGATCATCTGCGGAGGGGGCGCTTTGCGTGTCTGGCGGACCGTTGCGGCGCAGGCCTGGGCCAATACCAGGGGCATTACGATGGCCGACAGGCTCTTAGCCTTCATGTTCAAGGGATTCAACCATTCGTTTTGCGGCGTTCAACAGCTTGAGGGAAGCGGTGTATTCGTCCTGGATCATCCCGCAATCGCGCCGGGGGGGCACCAGATAGAACCGCCCGTCCCCCTCCCTCACGAATCTCAGTGTCGCGCCCGACACCGTCGTAACCCTGAAGGTGCCTGGGATGGTTTCCCTGATTCGTTTGATCTTGGATGCCAGACGTTCTCGGATATCCAAGGCGGGGCGTCCCGAGGCATTCATCAGGGCGGCCAGGTACTTGTCCGGTGTAGGGGCCGACCTCAGGGCCGGAGGACCCAGGGATTCGAGGGCGGCGGCCTTGAGCTTTTGGGGGAAATGCTCCTCAATCAGGCGGACGCACTCGCGAATATTCCGGTGGGCAATGGCTATCTTTTGCCGCACCTGTGATGCCAGCAGGGGATAGATCGCCTCGTAATTTCCGCGTGTCGAGATGCCCATGTACAGGGCAAATGTGCCCCGAACCGAGGTCCGATCCGGTTTCGGCCCCCTGCATCCCACGCTCGCGCAAAGCGCCATCGACCCGATTACGGCCGGCAGTATCCATGTCGGAAGTGTACGTGTTTGGGTTTTTACGGTTCGAAGACTCGGTTGCATCTGGGTCATGGATTGCCGACGTCGAACAGGATGAAGCCGGAGTCGACCGTGTCCGGCTGGGCCACACCCTCGGCAACGTCCGCGGTTATCACCCCGGAAGCCACGTCCTTCGAAAAGTTGAACTGGCCGGGAGTAGGGCCGAAAAAGGACAGCTTGCTGGTGGCCCCGTTATTGTTGGAACCGAAGCCGGGGGTATCGTCGGATTTGCCCCTCCCGCATCCGGGCAACAGGGTCGCTACGACGAACAGAAACGACAGGGTCAATGACAGACCCGTAATGGTCCTCTTTCCCATGGCGCAAACCTCCATGTCCACCGAAAATTGTACCAATTGCCCGTCGGACAACCAAGCCGACACCAAACTGTTGGAAATGACGACATAATGTGTGTCCGGATGGTAGTGGGTACGAACCCGGTGTTGGTTGACAGAACCCATGGATTCCGCTAGAAATCAGCATCTTCCCGAGGCCAACGGAGCAACCTGCAGTGAAGTGTTTTTTGGATTTCCCCGGTAACCGGCGGTCCCTGGCGGTTGGATTCGTCGTTCTTTTGCTGGCGTCGTCCTGCGGCAACGGCGCTTCGAACAGCGGTGGGGACGTGATCGGCGTCGACAACGGGACGCCCGGCGACGCGGACATCGCCGGCTCCACCAATCCGACGAAACTGACGGCCGAAATCGTCATCGACAAGGTCAAGGGCAACGCGCCTCTGACGGTCCACCTGGACAGCAAGGTGACGGGTTGCGCCGAGGCCGATTCGGAATATCTGTGGACGTTCGGGCCCGGCACGTATTCCACGAAAAAGAGCCCCGGGGCGTTCGTTTTCCACACCCTCGGGCTGTTCACGATTGAGTTCAAGGTGACCTGCAAGCCCGACGGGCGCACGGCCGGCGATTCGGTGCAGGTCCGGGTGCTCGACAGCGCTGAACTCGAACTGTCCCAGGTCAAGGTTTCGTCTTCCATAGACGTGGCCCCGGGCGACGTCGTGCTGATAAATTTTTCGCTTTATAATCGGGGTGATGCCATAGAGGAGCCCTTCAAGCTGCTGGTCGCCCTGTCCAAGGACGAACTGTACCAGGCCGAAAAGGACATCGTCCTGAAAGAGATCCAGATAGACGGGATGGATGACGGCCGGTACAAGGAGGTCAGGAATCAGTACGTCGATGAACCGGTGCCGCTTCCGCCCGACACGCCCGAGGGGCAGTATTTCATGTTCGTGGTGGCGGACCCCGGCAATGTCGTCACTGAAACCGACGAAGACAACAACGTGGCCCAGGCGACCAGTCTGATAACGGTCAGCGAATCCGCCAAATACAAGGCGGACCTGACCGTGACCGCGCCCGATTTTTCTGAAGGGGCCACCGTGGTGCCCGGCAAATCGGTCAGTTACAGCATAAAGATAGCCAACGAGGGAATGGCCGAGGCAAAGAATTTCCGGTACGCGGTGTACGGGTCCGTGGATTCAGACCTGTCCGAGGACGACATCAGGCTGACGGCCGAGGACTCCGACATGATCTTCAGCCTGGGAGCGGACAAAACCGTGGTGATCTCAGGACTCCTGCGGATACCGGCCGGGACTCCGGTCGGCAAGTACATGGCCATTGCCAGCGTGGATCTGAACAATTCGGTGCCCGAGGAGAGCGAGTCCAACAATATCGCTGTTTCGCCGTGGCCGTTCGAGGTCATCGAGGAGGTGATCCTGGGCTACGACCTTTCGCTGGACTCCATGACCATGAGCCCGCACGACACCTACCTCGGCGGCAGCGTGAAGGTGGTCTGCGAGGTGTCGAATCCGGGCAACAAACCCACCCCGGCGATCCCGGTGGCCTTTTATATCTCGGATGAGCCCGGACTGAATCCGAACTACGACACCAAGGTGGGTTCGGCGGTGGCCGCCTCGCTGCCGCCCGGGGGCAATGCCACTCTCACCTACGTGGTGCCCATGCCCGACCTGCTCAAGCCCGGCGACTATTATTTCAGCGTGGTGCTGGACGTGGATGGCGTTCTGGACGAACTGGACGAGACGAACAACTGGCTGCTGGACGAGTCGCCCCTGCACGTTTTTCAGGACGCGTTCGTCGACGTGGGCCTGGCGAACCTGGTGGTCCATCCGGACATCGTCGACGCGGGGAAAGAGATAAAAGTCGCCTATGACATGACCAACACCGGTTCGACCGCCTCCGGGGCCTTTATCAATTACGTGGTCCTGTCGCAGGACAAGGTGATCAGCATCGCCGAGGCCAACTCCAAAAAGGATATCGTCCTCGGCAAGATAGCCATCGATGAGGTTGCTCCGTCCACGAAGGTGGAACGCGTTGAAAAGATCCCCGTGCCGATCTCGCTGCCTCACGACATCGGTACGTATTATGTGGGGGTCATCGGTGACGCCGAGGGCGATCTGGTGGCCGACGACAACAAGGACAACCAGATCCTGGTGTCCGACAATCCCCTGACCGTGCTGGACCCGCAGGGCGGCTGCCGCGAGGACGACCTTGAACCCAACAACGATTTTGCGCACGCCGCGCCGTTGGAGCCCGGCAAGACCGGCACCCTGGGCCTGTGCGCCGGCGAGGACTGGTATCAGGTTCAGATGGCCCCGGGGCAATCCCTGATCGTGAACATGGACGTTGAAAGTCCTTTGTACATAGAGCCAAGACCCTATGACCTGGACCTGGACATCCTGGACCCGCAAGGCAATACGGTTGATCGTTCGCAGGACGCCGGCGACCACGACAAGGCGGCCGTGTTCGCGGTTGAAGAAGGCGGGGCGTATCTGTTGCGGGTGTATCCGAAGTCCGTGGGCAACCAGGGGCACTACACCCTTGACGTGGACGTGATGGAGCCGGGAGAGGGCGTGGACCTGATGCCGGTGCACGTGATCGTGTCGCCCGATATTATCTATCCAGGCGGCCTGATAAACGTGTCCGCCACGGTGGTCAATCTGGGTCTGGACGACTCGGCTGCCTCGACCGCTTCCATAATCCTGTCCCAGGACGGCCTGGTGGATGACGGCGACCTGGTCCTGGCGTCTTCGGCGGTGCCGGCGGTTTCGGGCGCGGGCAAGACCGAAATCGATGAGACCGTGTTCCTGCCGGTCGAGACGTTCGGAGGCGACTATCATCTGCTGTTCGACGTCGATTCCGGCAAGACGGTGGACGAAACGGACGAGTCCAACAACCTGGGCGTTTCGGGCGTTTTGTTCATCGACGAGTCAATGAAGTGCGAGGACGACGGGTACGAGCCCAACAACGACACCGATACCGCCACTGTCCTGCCGGCTCAATCGGGTTCCTACCCGGACCTCACGGTGTGCCCGTTGCTTCCCGACGTGTACCGTATCGATCTGCCCGTGGGCGTGATGTTCAGCGTAACGGTCAACTACGAGCACAAGGGCGACAAGGGGTATGTGGCCGTGGACCTGCTGGACGGCAGCCGGACCGCGGTCATGGATTCGCAGGACAATTCCACGAGTCCGGTTGTGGGTCTGCCTTACGTGTTTTATGCGGACACGTACTATGTCCGGGTCCGCGTCAACCCCGCCGGCGGCAAGGGTGGGCCGTATCAGTACACGATGACCGTCAACGTGGACCAGCCGCTTCCGGGCGACGTGTGCCAGGCTGACGTGCACGAACCCAACAACGGTTTCGATGGGGCCTCTGCCATTGGGTGCGGGACCAACAATCTGACCATGTGCAAGAAGGACAAGGACTTCTACCGCATCGACCTGGCGGCGGGCGATTCGCTGTGGGCGGACCTCCAGCACCCGGACGGCCAGCTCAAGGCGGCGCTGTATCTGGACCCGAAAGCAGGCCCAATCAAATCAGTGTCGGGCAACGGCAGCATCAACTACGTCGCGGATACGGATTCCGTGGTGTACCTGGCCGTGGAGCCAAAGTCGCAGACCGCGTTGATGACGAACTTCGACTATGCCCTGTCCGTGGACGGGGTCCCAGGCATGGACCTGGCTTTCGGGGATGTCGCCGTCAATCCGGCAGAAGTGGACCAGGGCGAGGACGTTCAGCTTTCGTTCCAGGTCGCCAACGACTGTCAGGACCCGATTCCAGGATTCGGATACATGGTCTACCTGTCGTCGGACGACGTGCTGGACGGCGGTGACGAGCCGCTTTACGGCGGATACGCCGGTGATGAGTTGGGAGGCAAGGGCGCCACCGACGTTACGATCAAGGTGATGGCGCCGCTGGATACGGACCCCGGCCAGTACAAGGTGCTGGTGGTCCTGGACCCGGAAGGGGCGATTCAGGAAAGTCAGGAGGACAACAACCAGGCAACGATCCCGCTCACCGTCAAGGAGGTCTGCGCGGACGACCCGCTGGAGCCTGATGACGCGCCTGATGAGGCGGCGTTCATCGGGCCGGGGCTGTACGGGTCCCTGGTGATCTGCCCATTCGACGTCGACTGGATCGGCCTGCACGCCAAGGCCGGACAGACGATCTCGATCGACATGGAGGCTCCGGTGGCCTCGGGCGACCTTGATCTCAGGTTGTACCGTGCCGCGGACACCTCCAAGCCGGTGGCTGTCAGCGCCACCCAGTCCGACACTGAAAACGTGGTCTGGAAAGTGACCGAAACCGGCGACTTCCTGGTCAGGATCAACGGCTTCCTTGGGGCTTCCGCCCCTTACAAACTGGTCGTGGCAATCGAATAGGTATCGAAATCAGTCGTCTATCTGGAGGTGCTGGGATGAACCCGGAGGCGTCCACATGGTGAAATGGCTTTCGTGGGGGTGGGTGGCTGCCTTCATGCTCCTGGCGCCGCAAGGCGCCGCCGGCGCAAAGCCCTTGTGGCAATTCAGGGTGATGCAGGGGGAAAAGATAAGCGGACGTCTGGACTTTGGGGTGGTTCACCGGGAGGGGATCATCTATGCAGTGTCCGCTTTCTACGCAGGCGAACAGGCCCTGGATACCGGGAAACACAAAAAAATCAAACCCGACCGACGTTCCTATGCCGAGCTTGAGGAACCGGGGCTTCTGGGCAAGTACAAACGTTGGGACGTCAGGAAAAAGGTTGAAAGATACTGGATGACTTTCATTTACAAGGGCAAGGTGAAGGTGCGTTACGAAAAAGGGCCTGGCGCCAAGGGCGAGGTCACCGAGGTCGGCGAGGCAAAGACTGTCGTGCCCCTGGACGCTGGTCAGCCGCAGCTCGCCTATCTGCTCGCCGCCGCCGGCGAATCGGGACGGGAAGTCGCGTGTGTCGGGGCATCTCCCATGGTGTGGGGCAAGACCACGGTGGTGTTCTCCGGTCCAGAAGAAATAGTCCTTCCCGGCGCTGGTGAGGAAAAGACGAAGGCCGCCCGCTGGGATGTGATGGGCGACTGTGGACAATTCAAGGTCTATCTGGACGAGTCCGGCAAGCCCCTGCTGATAACGTCGGAAAGCGAGAAATACATCAGGCTGATCGAGGGCGGCAAGAAAATCCAAGGCGGCAGGAAGATCCAGGACGGCATGAAAGAAGTGAAACCCACGACGGGAGGATAACGGATGCGGGGATTCGACAATGTGCTGCGGGTCATCGGCAGGACCCCCATGGTTCAGCTCCATCGGGTCGTGGACCCGAAGGGCGCCAAGGTGTTCGTGAAACTGGAGTACCTGAATCCGGGAGGCTCCATCAAGGACCGGATGGCCCTGTACATCATCGAAAAGGCGGAAAAGGAAGGCAGGCTCAAGCCGGGCGGCACCATCGTCGAAAACACATCAGGCAACACGGGAATGGGCCTGGCCCTGATCGGCGCGGTCAAGGGATACCGCCTGATTTTCACGATTCCCGACAAGATGAGCCAGGAAAAGATCAATTTCCTGAGGGCATTCGGCGCCAAGGTGGTGGTGACTCCCACGAATGTCCCCGCCGATCACCCGGATTCGTATTACGAAACTGCAAAGCGCATCGCGGCCGAAACCCCTAACTCGTTCTACGTGAACCAGTACCACAACACGGCGAACATAGAGGCGCACGAAAAAACCACGGCACCCGAGATCTGGGACGACACGGACGGGCACGTCGATGTGGTTGTGGCGGGCATGGGGACGGGCGGCACGATTTCGGGCGTAGGCCGCTATTTCAAGAAACAGGCGCCCGGGGTCAAGATAGTGGGCGTGGACCCGGAGGGCAGTGTCTTCTACAGCCTCTTCAAGACCGGAAAGCCCGGCGAGCCCCACGTCTACAAGGTGGAGGGGATCGGCGAGGACATGACCTGCGACGCCCTGGACCTGTCCGTGGTGGACGACGTCCACCAGGTCAACGACAAGGAGTGCTTTCTGATGACGCGGCGCCTGGCCCGCGAGGAGGGACTGTTCTGCGGCGGGTCCTCGGGTGGCGCGGTGCACATTGCCGCGAAGATCGCGGCCGGCATGCGTCCCGATCAGAATGTGGTTGCGCTGTTGCCCGACTCGGGGGACCGTTACGTGTCCAAGCTGTACAGCGACGAGTGGATGCGCGTGAACGGTTTTCTGGATGACGAAGCCGAGCCGTCCGTGATGGACCTGGTGCAGAAAAAGGCGATGCACCTGGTGACCGTGGACAGTGAAACTCCCCTGGCCAGGGTCGTGGAATTGCTGAAAGAGCACGACATCTCCCAGGCGCCGGTGATGGACGGGTCCGAATGCGTCGGCATCGTTTCCGAATCCCTCATCCTGTCCCATATCCTGGGCGACCCGCGCAGGATTTACGACCCTGTCCAAACGGTGGTTTCCAAGCGTGTGCTCACGGTGGACGGGGACACGCCGCTGACGCGCGTGACCGACGCCATGCTGGCCGGCGACGCGGTTCTGGTCCGCTCGGGGCGGCAGCCGGACCCGGGCGCATTGCTGGGCATCGTCACCAAGATCGACCTGATCGACTTCTATTCCCGAAGCGCCAGGGAATGAGCCAGGGGGATAGAGCCAGGGAGTGATTCAGCCATGAAATTCGAGACCAGGGCCATTCACGCGGGCCAGGAGCCGGAAGAACAGACCGGCGCCGTCGTTGTTCCCATCTTCCAGACCTCCACTTACGCGCAGGAGGGTCCGGGACTGCACAAGGGATATGAGTATTCACGATCTCAGAACCCGACCAGGGAGGCGTTCGAGGCGTGCATTGCGTCCATGGAGGGCGGCAGTCACGGCCT
>JAADHL010000148.1 GCA_013151875.1 Deltaproteobacteria bacterium | reverse complement strand
CCGGAAAAGATGTGCAGGGGTTTGGCTCGCATGGATCGGGCACGCACGCGCCGCCCAGGCAGATATTTCCGTCAAGGGAGCAATCCACCTGAGTTGCAGCGTAGTCGCCGCAGACTGGGGCCAGGCCGTTGTTGGTGCATGACGCCGGGGTCTCCCACTTCAACAGGGTAACGCCGTCCGGGTCGCACACAGCGTCCGGGTATTCGGTGCACGGATTCGGGTCGCATGGGTCCGGCACGCACTCGTCCCCCACGCAGACCTTGCCGTCCAGCGAGCAGTCGACCGGCGTGGAAGGATACTCGCCGCAAATCGGTTCAATGCCCTCGATGGTGCACTGCGCGGGTGTAACCCATGTAAGCAGGGTCAGGCCGTCCGGGTCGCATGCCGCGTTCGGGTATTCGGTGCATGGGTTCGGGTCGCAAGGGTCGGTGCAGGCGCCCTCGATGCAGACCTTTCCGTCCAGGGAACAGTCCAGGGGGTCGTCCGGGTAGTCCTCGCACTTCACAGTGCCAAAGACCAGGGAACAGGGCGCGGGTGTCGTCCAGGAGTGCAGGGTGACGTTGTCGGGGTCGCATTCGGGAGCGGGATACTCCGTGCACGGATTCGGATCGCACGGGTTCGGACAGGCCCCATTGGCCTCTCCGGGCGTCCCTATTTTTCCCGCGTCACCATATGGAACCGTGGCGGGGCACCAGTGCGCCGCGTCGTCGTTCATCGTCGCGTCAAAGGCGTCGTTCGACAGCTGGGCAGCGATGCCTTCCTCGACCCAGTCCACCGTGTACGCGACGCGGTCGATCTGGGTGTCGCCGCACGTCAGCACGATCTGGTCCCCGTCGTTGACCATCTGGAAACCGGTGTACAGATAGTCCGCCGTGAAACCGTCGTCGCTCTTTGCGAGGATCGCATACATTCCGGGGGCCACCAGCAGGGGGCCGGCGATGGTGTGGGCATCCCCGCCGTCGTCGCCAAGGACGCATCCACCCAGGTCCAGCGTCTCGGCGGTCGTGTTGAACACCTCGACCCACTCGCCCGGGTCGCTGCCCGGCCCGCTTTTGGGCATGAACTCGGTGATCAGTATCTGCCCTGCCGCGTACGGTGACGGTGGGGGAGGCTCCACGCACAGGCCGTCCGCGCAGACCTGGTCCGTCAACGAGCAATCAACCTGGGTCGTCGGGTAGGCCCCGCACACCGGCACGGAATCCTCCACGGTGCAATCGGCCGTCGAGCCATAGGTGATGAGCGTCACGCCGTCGGGGTCGCACTCGGGTGGCGGGGGTTCGGTGCATGGGTTCGGGTCGCATGGGTCCGGTACGATGCATTCCTCGTTGGGTTCGCCGGGCGTTCCCAGCATTCCATCGTTGCCGTAGGCCAATGTCGCGGGGCACCACGATTCGAACAGGTCGTTCTTGGATGCGTCAAAGGACGTGGAGCCGAGCTGAATCGCCACGCCCTCGGTGACCCAATCGGCGTCGTACTCGACGCGGTCGATCTCGGCGCCGCCGCAGGTAAGCACGATCTCGTCGTCCGAGTTGGCGAGGGTGAAATCGTCGTACACGTAATCGGGCTCCAGTCCATGATTCAGTTCAGGGTCGTCGCTGCGGGCCATGACCAGGAACCCGCCCGCCTCGACCACCAGGTGAGTCGAGATCAGGTGATTGTCGCTGCCGTCGTCCCCGAATTCACATCCTCCCAGGTCCAGCGGCCCGGCCGTCGCGTTGAACAGTTCGACCCACTCACCCTTGTCCGCTCCGGTCTGGCTGTCGGCCATGAACTCCGTCACCAGGACCTGACCCGCGGCATTTGGCGCGGGCGCAGCGGGAGGCGTGTCGACCCAAGTGTCGATGAAAGTCTCGTTGCCGACTTCACCGGGTCCATCCTTCCCAGTGTCGTGCGCAGGGTCATGGGACAGGTCTTTCGGCGCGAAGAGATCGAAATGGACATCGACCGCGGTGATGTCCCTGCCGTTGTCCGGTCCCGCCGCGTCAGCGCCTCCCGTCCGGTCGGACCCGCATGACGCCAGGACGATGACCAGCGTTGCCGTCGCCAGCCCTGTCTCCAATGTTCCGTGTTTTCTTCGTGTCATGGTTTCGACTCCGTTCGGCTTAGAACGCTTCCTGGTCCTCAGCTACTTTATATCTAAAAAAAGTTCCTTTGTATCGGACGCATGCAACCCGCCGGCCTATGACTTGAATGAAAAATGGGTTATGGATGCAGGCGTAAAACGCTTGTTCGGCAGGAGGAAGAAACCACTCATGAAGCACGACAGGATCGCGGTGGTGGATTTCGGCGGCCAGTACGCGCATCTCATCGCCACCAAGGTGCGGCGGCTGAAGGTCCTGGCCGAGATCCGACAGCCCGAGGACCCCATCGGGATGTTCGAAGGGTACAGGGGGATCATCCTGTCCGGCAGTCCCGCCCTGTCCTCTCACGGCGAGGAGCAGGACTACAACAAGGCCATCTACGACCTGGACGTGCCCATGATCGGGTTCTGTTTCGGGCATCAGGAGATCGCAAAGCATTACGGCGGCGAGGTGGTCAACGCTGGCCAGGAATGGGGCCCCGCGGACCTCAAGATCATCGGCGACAGCCCGATCTTTGATGGGTTGGGGCCCACGGAACGTGTCTGGATGAGCCACAACGACACCGTGGCCTCCCTCGGTCCTGACTTTGTCGAACTGGGGTACACGGCGCTTGGAGCGGGCGGCCGGGAGCACCGTTTCGCGGCCATCGGTTCGGACAAGCTGCGGCGCTATGGGTTCCAGTTCCATCCCGAGGTGGACGACACGGTCCATGGCGACCGGATGATTGCCAACTTCGTGCTGGGCATCTGCGGGTGCCGTCCTTCCTGGACCATGGACGCCTATCTCAGGCAGCAGGAGGAGAAAGTGCGCCGGCAGGTCGGCGACAGGTCGGTGTTCCTGCTGGCTTCCGGGGGTGTTGATTCGACGGTGGCCGCCAGGGTGTTGCAGCGCGCTTTGGGCCCGGAACGCCTGCACCTGTTGCACGTGGACAACGGCCTCATGCGCAAGGACGAGAGCCGCAAGGTGCTGGATTTGTTCAGGCAATGGGGCCTTGGCGAGGGTCTTCATTTCGTGGACGCGACCGGGGATTTCCTTTCGGCGCTCGAGGGGGTGGTCGAGCCCGAGAGGAAACGGGCCGTAATCGGCGCCACCTTCATCGAGGTGTTCGAGAGGGAGGCGTCACGCCTGGGCATCGAGGGCCACCTCCTGGGGCAGGGCACCATCTATCCCGACACCATCGAGACGGGCGGTACGAAACGGGCGGATACCATCAAGACCCACCACAACCGCGTACCGGTGATCGAGAGGATGATCGCCGAAGGCCGGGTGGTGGAGCCCCTGGCGGACCTCTACAAGGTCGAGGTCCGCGAACTGGGCGAAATGCTGGGCATCCCGCGGGAGGCAATATGGAGGCACCCATTCCCGGGGCCGGGGCTGGGCGTGCGCCTGCTGTGTTCAGATGGGGAGGCGGTCGGCGACCTGTCCGGGATCTCCGCGGCCGCGGCCTCGATAGGGGACCGATACGACCTCGATACGGCCGTGCTTCCCATCAGGTCGGTAGGCGTGAAGGCCGACCTGCGCTCGTACGAACACCCGGTGCTGCTTTCGGGCGAGGCCGATTGGGACCGGCTGGTGGAAGCGGCGGGAACGATCTTCAAGGAGGTCACGGGTGTCAACCGCGCGATATGGAACCTGGGTCCGGGCAGTCCTACCGCGTTCAGGACCCTCGCGGCCACCATGACCCGTGACCGGCTGGACCTGTTGCGCGAGGCCGATCACATGGTGATGGAGGGTCTGAAACGCCACGGACTTTACGACGCAATCTGGCAATGCCCCACGGCCATGGTCCCGCTGGAGGTCGATGGGCATGGACGGGAGTTCGTGATAGTGCGGCCCATCCACAGCGAACGGGCCATGACCGCCACCCCAGCATCCCTGCCGCCCGCGCTTCTGGACGAACTGCGCCGTGAAATCCTGGCCCTTGACGGAATCTCCGGCCTGGCCCTGGACCTGACCACCAAGCCCCCTGGCACGATTGAATGGGAGTGACCCTGAATTCGGGCTTCACGAGCCTGGCGGCCCTTCGGTTCCCCTCTCGTCCGTTTTTCGCGGGGCCCCGCGAAAGATGTTCCCAATGTCGAAGTGCACGATAAGGAAAGAGGAAATGACCAGTACCAGCAGCAGGATCCAGACCAGGGCCAGGTTGTACTCGGTGTTGTAAAAGAGGGGGCCCTTTGCCAGGTCCGGCATCTTTTGAGGGGCCCTTGGCAACCCGTATCTTTCAGCGATGTGACTCACCCCCGAGATGTGCAGCAATGGGATGCCGAATTTCTTCATCATCAGCGTCATCGCGCCGTCATCCGGGATCGGCTTGCGGGGCAGTCGCCGATTGATGCCCGGTTTGAACATGACCTTGGTGAAGTGCGAGCCCACGGACGCTTCGCTGCCGCCCAGGTTGACGTAGGCCGCGTAGGGTTCGCCCTGGGCCTCCTCCTCGTAGACGCGCATTCGGGCCCCGATGTTCGCCTTCAGCGAGCCCTCGCGGATCAGCCTGATGCCGTTGCGTTTGATCGCCTTCAGGATCAGCTTGATCCCGCGCTTTGACAACTGCTCGCCGTTGTCGTCCATGCCGCCGATGCTGGCGGCGGCGGTGCGGGTGTCGATGTAGCCCTCGCGAAAGGCGATCTTTTCCATGTCGAGCCATGTCAGTCGCGGATCCGTTGCCCCGTACATCGATGCCGAGACCGAATTGATCATCACGCACCTGAGCTTGAGGACCTTGCACGCCACCAGGGTGGCCAGGTTCAGGGCGGGGAACGAACTGGACGCGCCGATCGCGACCCGGTCCCCTTCTTCGAGCTTGAGCCTTTTCATCAGTTGAACAAAGACGGCCGCGAAATTCGGGTTCACCGAGGTCTGCTTGGCCGCCAGATAACCGATGACCGAGGTGATCGGGCTGAGGTTGGTGCCGATCAGGCCCGTTTTGGCCGGGTCAGCGAATGGGTCCAGCGTCTTGCGAATCCGCAGTTTTTCCTTTTTGATCGCCTCCATTGCCCCGGCCTGCAGTTTAACGGCCCGGACTTTTTCGTCGTACCAGCGCTGACGGATCTCTACCTTGCTTGTCTCGATGACCAGCATGAATGTCATGGACAGCAGGGCCAGCACGATCAGGGAGGGCCTGGATATCTTTCCGGGGCGCCAGTACAGCTTCATCAGAACACCTCCCCGCCGTTCAGGAGGATCAGGACCATGCGCACCAGGACGGAAGACACCAGCAGTGTAGAGACGGTTTCCAGCAGGCCCTGGCGGTCGATCCAGATGGCGATGAGTCCCGGGATGATGTAGCCGATGACGGTCAGGTCGATCGCGAAGGCGCTGACCTCGAACTCGATGAAGTTGCGGATGACTGCCCCGACCAGAAAGCCGATCAGGATCATCAGGACCGTCCTGCGGCGACCATATATGATCATGAAGAAGTTCATGAACCGCACGATCCAGTAGGTGATCACGGCGGCCACGATGGTCATCAGCACCTTGGCCGGGTCGGAAAGGTTCAGGGCGAAGTAACCCGGGACCACCATGCCGCCCGCGGCGAGGCCCAGAAACTCCGAAAACATCAGGCTGACCAGAAGCCCCAGTCCGATGGATATCTGTACCAGGCCTTCCATGCGCCCTCAGTTCCTTTCCGGGCGGACGGCCCGGTTGCGGAAATACTCGTCCAGGGCCGCGCCCATGCCCTTGATGTTGCCCACCCCCAGGATCACCGCCCTGGTTCCAGACCAGGACACGATGCGCTCGAACACCTTCAGCACGGTTTCGCCCACCATGGTGTAGATGCGGTCCTTCCGGATGCCTCCCCTCACCGCGGCCCTGGCGAACACCTCCGTCCCGCTGCCGGTCAGCACGAATCGATCCACGTCATCGAGCAGCGGCGCCAGCCTGCCGAGTTGCCTCGATCTGTCGGGGCGGTCGTCGCGGCAGTTCACGACGAGGATCCTGGAGTCCGAATCGGGGATGAGTTCGCGAATGCGGTCCCAGATCATGCGGGTCGAGGCCGGATCGTTGGCGGCGAAGGCATTGATCCAGCTTATCGTCCGTCCATAGAAGACCAGGTCCCAGCGCCTCAACGCACCCACGTCCGGATTGCAGGAGTGCATGCCTTTCAGGGCGGTCTCGCGCCCGATGCCCAGCAGTTCGGCCACCTTCAGGGCCAGGGCGACGTTGTCCTCGTGCTCGATGTAGGTGAATGCGGACATCTCTTTCGCCGTCACCGCATCCACCTCTGGGCCGGTTACCTGCACGAAGCGCGTGTCATTGTCCTCGCAAGCCCGGCGCAGGACCCCAGTATATGTCCGTTCGGTCGTTACAAAGACTCCACCCCGCGGCACGGTCCCGGCGAGGGCCTTTTCCACATCGGCCACCTCCGGGCCCATGATGTCCAGGTGGTCCGCGCGCACATTGGTGCAAACGCCCAGCGTGGAGCGCAGCATCCTGTGCTCGCTGGCCCATTGATTCTGGGGCGCCAGGGCCATGCACTCGACCACGATTGCATCAGGCCTGTGGAGGCGTGCCCAGTGCGCGATCTTCAATTGTTCCTTGATGTTGGCCTGCCCCAGCCTTCGTATCAGAACCTCCGAACCGTCCGGAAAGATGAAACGTGGGCTGGAACCGGTTGTCTTGGCGATGGTTTTCAGTCCCGCTTCCCGCAGGGCGGCGGCCACCAGCCGCGTCACTGACGACTTGCCGCGCGACCCGTTGACGTGGATTCGGTGGCGCACCAGCCGGATGCGGCGGAGGTTGAGCCAGTTCTCGCTGCCCAGATAGACGCTGATGACGCCCACGACAATCAGCAGTATCCAGATTTCCTGCACGGCCATGGCCTCCTGGGTTGAACGATCCTATCCTGCCTTTTACGTGTCGAATAGATGTTTTTCGATTGTCTTGCCTAAAACCCTCATGCGGGGATAACCTCTGATGTCCGTTCGCCATCGGGAGGAAGGCGTGACCAAGAGTCTGCTGGCAGCCATCGTGTTGATTGCCGCTTTACCGTTTGCCTGGGCATGCGGTTCCGGCGGCGGTGGGATAGGGTTCGTGCTCAAGGGCCGCGTCTTCCTGGACCCGGAGCTTTCGCAGGGGGCGCCGGGGGTCAGGGTATGGTGCCCGGCCGCGGGTGTCCAGGCGATCTCCGACGGCAAGGGCAATTACACGCTGGAGGGAACCGTGGAGGCGGAACCCTCCGGGGACCTGCCCCGCCTGGGGGTCTGGTTCGAGGGCGAAGGCCGCGCCGCCGTCTCGAAGACCTTTCGACCGATTCCGGGGGTCGAGGCCACCGCGGTGGTGGTGCTGGGCAAGGCCCTGACGTCGCAGACCGTTGCCGTTCCGGGGGACAAACAGTCCCAGGCCGTTACATTGGGCAACGCCACGGTCACCCTGTTCCAGGATTCCCTGGTGGATCAGACCGGTTTGAGGGTGACCGGCGAGGTGGAGGTAAACGGCGCCACCTGGGAGCCCGTTTTCGCCGACCGGGTCACCATCCCCGTTCATCCGATGGTCGAGCCCATTGACGGAGGTTCCGATTTCGTGACGCCTCTGGTAATGACCCGGTTCTCGTTCGCCGCGGACGGCGGGGACCTGAACATCGGCGGGACCCAGGGCGTGGGCCTTTACATGACCAGCGTCAATCCCATGGACGGCCCCATCACCAAGGACGATGACAGGCTGTTCGTGGTCGACCCCATGACCGGGGTGCTCATGGAAAGGCCGTCCAACAAGCTGGACCCCCAGCACAATGTTTTACAGGCCCCGATCAACGAATCGGGCACGTGGGTATGGGCGCGCGACGTGGCCCAGCCGACATGCGTCAACGTGCATGTCTCCTATGCCGGAGGAGGACCGGTACTGGGCGCAGACGTGAGGCTGGCAGAGGACCCCGGCAATGGAAAGGATGGGCTGGTCCTGGACGAACAGATTGGGGTTCCCGGCGGGATCTATTGCCTGAGGGCCCCCGTGGGCAAGACCTTCAGGCTGCGCGCGTGGCTTTCGGGCGCGGGCGGGATTCGCGAGGCGTCGCAGAACGTCCTGACCGGCGCCGGCGGAGACTGCGTTCAGGGTTGCCCAAAGAGCTTTGACATCGAGTTCGAGTGCGAATCGGACCTGGAGTGCCCTGCTGGTTCCGTATGCGACCAGGGCGCGTGCGTGGCGGGAACTGCCGAGGAGGGGGGTGTATGAGATACCTGCTTTCATTGACTATGCTCACGGTGTTGTGGTCCTGCGGGGGCGGTGGTGGCGGCGGCGGCGATACTGACGCAGTGGACGCGACCGATACGCCCGTGGTCGATGTACAGTCGCAGGAGGTGTCCTATCCCGGGTACGATGTGAGTCCGGAGGTCAAGGCCGGGGCGCGCCCCATTGCCGAGGTCGAGTTCCTGCCCACGACCGGCCAGAAGCCGCCGGGTGACGAGCCTGATCTGGCGCCGTTTTTCAAGGGCCCCGATCCTTGGTGCGAGCAGAAGCCGCTCGGCCCCGGACAGGACCCGGGCTGCGTCTCGCTTTCCAAGCAGTTCAACTGCAAGTATGTCCAGAATCCGGGTCCCGTGGGCGCGTGGCTCAGTCCCGGGGTCTCGATGCTGTTTTGCGCGACCTGCGAACCCGCGTCGGGCGACGTGGACTGCGAGTGCGTAAGTGAGTCCGTTTCCACGATACCGACACCGCTCGGGGGCACCCTTTGCCTGAACGCCATCATATTCGAG
>JAADHL010000094.1 GCA_013151875.1 Deltaproteobacteria bacterium | reverse complement strand
CCCTGGACGTGGCGGCGCGCTCGGTTGCAACCGGCCTGGAACCGGTGGGCGTGGTGTCGGTCGAACGCCTGTCCCGCTTTCTGACCGCTGAGGACCCGCGGCCATACATGGTGCTGGCGGATGCGGCCGGCGCGGCCGTGCTTGGACCAGCCGAACCGAAAGAAGGCATCCTGGCGCTTTCCATGGGCAACGACGGCTCGCACAAGGGCGCGGTCTTCATGGCCCACCCCGGTCTGTCGGACAGGACCGAAACGATCGTGTTCAACGAATCGAACCGCGGGATCACCGATACGGCCCTGGACGCGCTTGAACGATGCGCCAAGCGAGCCCTGGACGAATGCGGCCTCGGCGTCCCCGACATCAACTGGGCCGTGGTGCATCAGCCCAACGGAAGCATGACCAGAAAGATACTGAAAAGGCTGAATATCCCGGTGGATCGCGTGATCCCCGTCGCCCAGGACATCGGCAGCACCGGCTCGGCCTCGATCGCCGTGGGTCTGGACCGTCTGTGGCACAGCGGCCGCGTCCAGCCGGGCCATCGCATCCTGATTGTGGGAGTGGGCGCGGGCATGTCCTACGGGGCCATGGTATATCAGGTGGGATCATGAACGATGCCGTCGCGAGCCGCCTTGCCAGAGATTTCTGGCTTGCCTGTTGGAGGGCGATGATCCGCTATCACCGCTATGAGGCAGAAGGCGTCGAGAACCTGGACGGCATCGGTTCGGCCCTCATCGCGGGCTATCACGGACGGCCCGCTGCATGGGACATGGCGATGCTTACGGTCGTTCTGTATGACCGGCTGGGGTACATCCCGCACGGAATCTTCCACAAGGCCCTGATGAAGCCTCCGGTGGGCTGGCTCCTCGAAGGTATCGGCGGGGTCGGCGGCGATTCGGATGAACTGGCGGCGGCGGTCGAAAATGGGGAGCACATAATCGTAACTCCCGGCGGTGTTCCCGAGGGCACGCGCAGCAGCCTGGACAAATACAGGGTCCATTGGGGCGACCGCGTGGGATACGTGCGCCTTGCCGCCAGGCACCGCATTCCCATTGTTCCGGCAGGGGCCGAGGGGGTCGATGACACCTTCATCGGACTGAACAACGGATACCTGACGAGCCGGCGGTTCGGATTTTCCGGCAGTTTCCCGATGTGGGTGGGGATCGGTCCCCTTGGATTGAGCCCTTTTTCACCGCCTTTCCCGGTGAAGATTCGGACATTGATAGGCAAACCGATCATGGACACGACCGACCCGGGCCTCGACCCGTCTGACAATGACTCATTGAAACGAATCCACCAAAAAACGACGCGTGCGGTGCAGGCTCTGCTGGACCGCGCAAACGGAAATAGGGATCAGGGAGACGGCAAATGATTGAAGGCGAAAGCGGATGGGCCGTGGTTCTGGGGGTTACTGGGGGAACCGGCGGCGCGGTGGCCAGGGCGCTCGCCAGGGACCCGGGCCTGAACATTTTCGGTGTCCACAGGGGTCACTGGAAAGACGAGGCCACTGCCATAGAAAGGGATGTCGTCGGAAATGATCGGCGCTGCCACATGTTTGTCCATGACGCTCAATCGGCCGACCATGCCGCCGAAGGCGCCGCCGGCCTGCTGGACGTAGCCGGCAGGGGAAACGTCAAGGTGCTGGTCCACGCCATCGCGAACGCGTCCTACGGTGGTTTCGCCCGGGACTGGCAGGGCAGACGCTTCGAGCCCCACAAGCTGGAAAGCACCTTCGAATGCATGGCGCATTCCTTCGTATACTGGGTGCGCCAGTTGTACGACCGCCGTATCCTGGCGCCTGGCGCGCGCCTGATCGCCCTCACCAACCCCATGGTGGACTCGGTGGTCCACGGTTGGGGCGGGGTGGCCGCTGCCAAGGCGGCCCTGGAGATGTACGTCAGACACCTGGGCCATGAACTGGGCCCCGAGGGTTACCGCGTGATTCTGGTCAAGTTCGGAATGGTCGAGACCCGCGCAATAAAGATCGCCTTTCCAGATGAGGAATGGTCTCGCGTCAAGGGTGAGATCGCTGGTGGAACGCCGGCGGGACGACTGTCCACCGTGGACGAGGTCGGTGCACTGGTATCATACCTCGCCGGGCCTGGTGGAGACTGGTTCACGGCCTCGACCGTTGATTTTTCCGGCGGTCAGACCGGGGCTCTGCTGGATGGAATATTCAATCGCTCACAGGAGGTGCGGAAATGAACGATTCGGCTGAAGGGCAAGCTGTCGACATGTCTTTTCTTTTGAAAGACACCGAGATCGAATCCCTGAGGAAAGGCTACAACGCCGAGGTGATGAAGGCGGCTTCAAAGGGTGGCATCGCGCAGGTGTATCCCCCCGGCGCGCCCTTCCCGGAGGGCGTGGTCGATTGGCTGTACGAAGGCACGCCCATCGCCCCGCGCGACCGCGAGCGCTGTCTGATCGCCCTTCTGGCGCAACGCCAGGACGGAGTGATGCTGGCCATACATATTTATTGGGGACTGATGGAGGGGCTGGGTCTGGATGAGATAGGCCGTACCTTGCTCCTGTCAGGGGCCTATACCGGAATCCCGAATTACACGGCCGGCCTGTTCACCCTCAAAAAGACCTGCGCGGCGCTGAAGGGCGTGGTCGCGGCCGGTGACGCGCAATCACCGACGGTCCTGGGTGGGCTGTTGAAGGAATTCAACGTCTGATAACGGATTCAACGGTGTGGTAGTCTTTCCGAACAACCTGGGCGAGGCAGCGACATGGCTGAAGCGGACATGGAAAGATGCATTTCCTTTGAATACCTGATCGAATTCTCAAAGGACCGTTCCCACAGGTTCCGTATAGATCTCGACCCTGACACGCTCGAACTGCGGACATCACATAAGGGCGGACACCTGCCGGAATGGACTACCCTGGGGTTCGGCAAATGCCGGGTCTGCCCCCTGGAAGAAACCTCTCATACCCATTGCCCGGTTGCGGTATCCATGGTCGAACTGGTGGATTTCTTCAAGGACTTCGTTTCGCACTGGAAGGCGGATGTTACGGTAAGCACGGGGGATCGGCAGTATCGTAAACGTACCACCGTGCAGACCCTTCTGAGTTCCATGGTCGGAATCTACATGGTAACCAGCGGCTGTCCCGTGCTGGACCGGCTGAGGCCGATGGTGGAAACCCACCTGCCCTTTTCGAGCCCCCAGGACACGGTGTATCGCACTGTTTCGATGTATCTGTTCGCCCAGTATGCCCTGAACAAACATGGGCTTCAGCCGGACTGGACCCTGGAAGGGCTGGTTGACTTCTATCACGACGTCACCGAGGTCAACAGCGGCTTCTGCCAACGCCTCAACGCCATTCCCCACGAAGGCGACGCCAACATCAACGCCCTGGCCATCCTGAACAGCATGGCGCTGATCACACGCATGTCGGTGGAAGAGGACCGGCTGGCCCACTGGGAATCCCTGTTCCTCAGGCATTGGGGCCGATGAAGGCCAGCCTCACGACACGACGCGCACCGGCTGGTCCCGTTTGACAAAGGGCACCGCGATACCTGTCGCGCCGATGTTGTCCAGTATTTCCATGAGTCCCGACCTGCCCACGTGGAACTCGATGATCATCATCAGGTCCCTTACCAGTTTGGCCTGTCCCGCTAGTCCATCATCCAGACCGTCGGCTTCGCGCTCGACCCGATGGTACTCCAACAGCGCCTGGCGTAGCTCGGGCATCAACCCCAGGTTCGACCTCTCCCTGCGCACGGACACCTCCCTCGTTTGACCTTCATGATGTTTGTTGCCGGAATGGGCGAAAGTGTTCAAAAAAGTTTAAACAGGGATTCAGTACGACGTTCGCGGCAGGCCGAAAGTCGGCGGGATGGAATTCACCTGCGCTCGCCGGGACGTACCCGGGCGCATTGGTCAGTTGTTCTTGTCCAGATGCACGTCCATCTGGGGGAATGGAATGCCGATGGAGGCCGCATCCAGGGCCTTCTTGACCTCGCGGGTGGCCGCGTCCAGCACGTCCCAATAATCTTCGGTCTTCGCCCAGACCCGGACCTGCCAGTCAAGGGCCGAATCCCCAAGACTCAGCAGGATGACCTGGAAGCCGTTATCCTCCAGCCGGCCGGGAACCGCCTGTGCGGCCTGTTCGAGGACCTCGCGCGTCTTGTCCATGTCCGCCGTGTAGTCAACGCCGACCGCCACGTCCACGCGGCGCACGTCATGGTGCGTCAGGTTTTCGATGGTCGAGCCGAAGATGCCGCCGTTCGGGATGATGATCCTGCGATTGTCCGGCGTGTCCATGGTGGTCGTGAACAGGTTGATGGCGTCCACTTTCCCGGTCTGGCCGCCGACGCTGATCACATCCCCAACCTTGAAGGGACGGAAGACCAGCAGCATTATCCCCGAGGCCAGATTCGACAGACTGCCCTGGAAAGCAAGGCCGATCGCCAGGCCCGCGCCCGCGAGCGCGGCGGCGAAGCTCGTGGTCTCGACACCGAAGATGCCCAGGGTGGCGATGAACGCCAGCAGCAGAATGGCCCAGCGCGTCATGCTGGCCAGGAACCTGGAAACCGTCAGGTCCAGATCCTTCGTTTTGGCCATTTTTTCGACCATGCGCCTTGCCCAATTCGCCACCATGAACGCGGCGAACAGAAACAACAGGGCGCCGATGACCTTGAGCGCGTAAGCGGCCACAATCGTCTTGATGGTTGCAACGGCAGCTTCCATCTTTCCTCCTTTTTGACATCCATGAGTGGGATCAATGCCTCGACAGCTTACCCACGGTTGGCCCGGTGTCAAGCATCGCTGCCCTCGCCGCAGACATTGAACGCAGACCTTCGGCGCCCACCAGTTCGCATCGATGAGTTCGCATCGACCTTGGCCGCCGACCTGCTGCATGAATACGGTCCATGCTATCATCCGCGATTGGGCAACATCAGGAGTCGAGCCATGAACACTTCACACCCCGTCCGGTTGCTTCGGCCTGTGCGCATGGTCGCCATCGTCATCCTGGCCATTGCGTTCAGTACACAGACCGCCTGGGCCGAGGCCCTGTCACCGGTGGGAAAATGGAAAACCATCGACGACGACACGGGCAAGCCAAAGTCCATCGTCGAGATCTGGGAGCGCGGCGGCAAGGTGTATGGAAAGATTCTCAGACTGTTCCGCGGCCCCAGCGAGGATCAGGACCCCAAATGCGACAAGTGCGAGGGCTTTCGCAAAGACAAACGCATCATCGGCATGACGATCATGTGGGGCCTCTCCCGGGATGACGACGAGTGGTCCGGCGGCAAGATCCTGGACCCGGACAACGGCAAGATCTACCGCTGCTACATCGAGGTCCAGGAGGGTGGAAAGAAGCTCAAGGTCCGCGGCTATATCGGAATATCCCTGCTGGGGCGGACCCAGTATTGGCTGAAAGTGGACGACTGACTTGCATTACGTCGAACCCGTATTCAGACCCCCCAGCGAGGCGAACAGCCTCCTTCTGCCCGTGACTGCGGGGTGCTCGCACAACCGCTGCACCTTCTGCGGGATGTACCTGACCAAAAAGTACCGCCTGATGGACATGGACGGCATCTTCGAAGACATCGAGGAGGCCCGCTCAACCCACAGGTTCAAACGGGCGTTTTTGCTGGACGGCGATGCCCTGGCCGCCCCCCTGCCCTTCCTGACCAGGGTGCTTGACCGCATCCGCGAGCGCCTGCCCTGGGTCGAACGCGTCGGCGTTTACGGTGATTCCGGCGCCATACTTGATAAGGGCGTCGATGGGTTGGGGCGACTGCGGAAAAGGGGCCTCGGCATCGTTTACCACGGGATCGAGAGCGGGTCGGATGAGGTCTTGAGGCGCGTCAAAAAGCCCGTCACCAGGCAACAGATGGCGGACACGGGGCGCATCATGAAGGAAAGCGGCGTCACGTACTCGGTGATGGCTCTGCTGGGCCTCGGCGGCACTGAACTTACCGAAGATCATGCCCAGGGAACCGGCGAAGCCCTGTCCATCCTGGACCCCGACTATATAGGCCTGCTCACCCTCATGCTGGTGCCCGGCACGGCCCTTGCGCGCAAGGCTGAAAAGGGCCTGTTCAAGCTGCCTGACGCCATGGGCATGCTGCGCGAGCTGCGGACCATACTGGCCGGTATCGACGTGACCAATGCCCGTTTTTCAGCAAACCACGCATCCAACTATCTGCCAGTCAAGGGCGACCTCCCCCGGGACAAGGAGCGCCTGTTGGCCATGATCGACCATGTCCTTGCCACCGGCGACGACTCATGCCTCAAACCCGAGTGGATGCGGGCGCTATAGAAACAGGTTACATGGCGGCGCGCGAAGCGTGTCCGAAAACGCGTTATTTTCAGATTTCCGCGTATAGACAACAATCATCGCTTCTTTGCAAAACCGTGGACCATGTTTCTGACCATGTCCACCGCACGGGGGTTGAAATCGCGCCAGGGCAGGATGAAGTCCGCGTGGCGGCGGCTCCTCTCGACGAACTCCAGGTGCATGGGTCGAACCGTTTCAAGGTACTGCGTGATCACTGAATCCAGGTCCCGGCCCCTCTCCAGGATGTCGCGCCTCAACCTGCGGATGAAGCGGATGTCGTCGTCCGTGTCGATATAGATCTTCACGTCCATCAGATCGCGAACTTCCTTGAGGTCCAGCACCAGGATGCCCTCGACGATCAACGCCCCTTTCGGCTCCACGCGCCGGGTCCGGTCGGTGCGGGTATGCGTCGTGAAATCATATACAGGCACGTCAACGGCCATGCCGGCCTTGAGGTCGCGAACATGACTGGCCATCAGATCGACATCGAGGGCGTTCGGGTGGTCAAAGTTGACCTTGCGCCTTTCTTTCAGCGGCAGGTGCCCCAGATCGCCGTAGTAGCTGTCCTGACGCACCAGGACCACGTTGTCCGGCCCAAGTTCCTGGGCGATCATGTCGGCGACGGTGGTCTTGCCGCATCCCGTGCCGCCGGCCAGACCAATGACGATGTCCCCGCCCATTGTCTAGTCCCCCGTCAGTTCCTTCACCAGAGATCGGGCGTCGTATACCTTCCGCAATGCCTCCAGGATGAAAGGCGTCTCTACGGCAACCGCCCGGTTGACCCTGGGGTCGAACCAGAACGCGCCACCCAGTGACTGGATGTTGCCGTCGAAGATCAGTCCCACCACATCGCCGTCCCGGTTTATCACCGGGCTTCCCGAGTTGCCCCCCACGATATCGCAGGAACTCGCAAAATTCGTCGGGGTGTCGAGGTCGAGCCGACCCTTCGCATCGAGCCATCTTGACGGCAGTTTGTAGGGATAGCTCCCCGTGGCCCGCTCGAACAGACCCCTCAGAACGGTCACGGGGTTCACGTGACGACCGAACTCGTCGTATCCCTCCACGCTCCCCCAGGTCAGCCTCAACGTAAATGTCGCGTCCGGATACGCGCCCATCCCATCCACGGCGAACCTGGCCCTGGCTATCAGTTCGGCGTTTCTTGTCTCGACCGCCTCCACGTCGTCCTCGTACAGCTTTCTGACAGCCCTCGCCTCCTGATCGAAACGCCTGGCCAGCAGGATCATGGGGTCCTTCGACGCGCCGACGCCGTCCTTCCACAGCCTCTTGCGCAGGCTCACATCCGCCAGCTTCGAACCCGATACCAGGGCCTTGGCAAGGCTTGCAGGCGACTGGCTGCCCAGAATCTTCCTGACCACGGGGTCGTCCGGTCCCAGAAACTCCCTGAGCTTGGTCAGCCAGAAGATGGTTTCGACCTCTTCCAGGGCCGGGTATATCGGCGCGGTGGAAAAGAGACGCTGTTTCAGGGTAGGCAGCCCCGCTTCAGTAAATTCACGAAGGCGCTTGTCATCGGGCTTTTTCATCTCGACCTGAGCCCTGACCAGGGTGCGGGCGATGGCGAACAGGCGTGAAAAACCGGACCCCCGGCCCTCCAGCAGGTAATGACGTTTTAGGATGGACCTGAACTTCTTCTGGGCCGCGGCAATGGCGTCCCAGGCCCCGCCATACGACTCTTTCAGTTTGGGATCCGCATCCACCCTGGCCCGGATGCGCCGCTCGTCGGCCTTTTTCAGTTTCATCAGGACGGGGTCCACGAGGGAATCCCACATGCCCTTGTACGCCTTGAACGAATTCTCTATGAAAAACAGGTCGCCGCGGGCGATCCGTGCCGCCTCCGCGCCCCGGCGGCTGAACTCGGTCAGGATCCCGCGGATTTCCGCGAGCAGCCTGATCTTCATTGGCAAAAGCACATCCCTCAGAAACTCCAACTGGGCGTAGGTGTACAGGCGCATGGTGCGTCCCGGGTGTCCCGTAACGAACACCAGTTCGCCCTCGTGCGCGCCCTTGGGGCTGAACCGAAAATGCTGCCTGGTTTTCGCGGGTCTGCCGTCTTCATAGACCCTCAGGAACGACACGTCGAGGTCGTATCTGGGAAACGTGAAGTTGTCCGGGTCCCCGCCGAAAAACGAGACCTGAAACTCGGGCGCGAACACCAGCCTCACGTCCTGGTACCTGCGATAACGGTAGAGGTCATAGCGTCCTCCATGGTATAGCGTCACCACGTCGCAACGCCACTTTCCCTTCGCAGCGCATTCCTCCTCGATACGGGTCATCTCGGCCTTTCTTTCGCTGTTGCGGGCGGGGCCCTTCATGCCCTTCACGGCTTTCATGATGCGATCCGTCACGTCGCGGATCTCGACCAGCTGGTTGATCTCGATCTCCGGACATGGGGCCTCGTCAACACGGCGTTCCGCTAAAAATCCGTCCTTCATCAGGTCGTGTCCGGCCGTCGAAAGCTGCTGAATGCAC
>JAADHL010000248.1 GCA_013151875.1 Deltaproteobacteria bacterium | reverse complement strand
TCGACGTCCACCGCGAGCAATCTGGCCGTTTTCTCATCACCGGTTCCCGAAAGTTTCCAATGATGCAGGGTGTCACCGAGAGCCTCGCGGGTCGCGCGGCCGTCGTGGAACTGCACTCCCTCTCGGTCCGCGAGTTCGAGGCGTGGTCCGGGGAACGGGTGAACCGCGCCAGGTTGCTGGAATGGATGTTCAGCGGTGGATACCCCGAGCTGCGTGCAAGGGGCCTGGACCCGGAACGGTTCTACTCGGACTACCTCGTGACCTACCTGGAGCGCGACGTCCGCTCCGTCCTCCAGGTCCACAACCTGAGGGACTTCGACCGGTTCATGCGCCTTTGCGCGATCCGTACCGGCCAGCTCCTTTCCTACAGTTCCCTGGCCGCTGACGTGGGCGTTAGTCCCAACACCATCAAGAGCTGGATCTCGGTCCTGCAGGCGTCGAACGTCCTCTACCTGCTCGAACCGTACTATCAGAACCTGGGCAAGCGCATCGTGAAGACCCCGAAGCTGTTTTTCCTGGACACGGGCCTGGCCTGCCACCTTGCCGGGTTCAGGGATCCGGTCGACCTGGCGCATAGCGGCCTGCTGGGCCCGATGTTCGAGACGCACGCCCTGGGTCAGATCGTCAGGCACCACGCGAACCGGGGCCGCGGCACCCCCGTGTATTTCTACAGGGACCATTACGGAAAGGAGATAGACTTCCTGATCCCGGTGGGCGACCGGTTTCACCTTATGGAGTGCAAGTGGGCCGAGACCCCGTCCTCCCGCGTGCGCGGCTTCGAGGAATTCCAGAACCTGGTTCCCGCTGACCGCATCCTGTCGAGGACCCTGCTGGTCCGGGACAGGGGGCGCCGTCGTATTGCCGGCGGCATCATGGTCGCCGACACGGTGGATCTCGCCTTCCTGGACGGCCCGGAGGTTTTGTAGGGCAGCCTCGCCGGGCTTGCATGAAACCGCACCGAGGTTAATTTCCGACGGCAGTAATCAACCTGGGTCTGGCATCTTTCAGCGGAAACCCCATCCCACGTTGATTTTCTGGTGGTTGCAATTAACGTGGGTGGGGACTCTCTCGGAAAGACGGCGCCTACGCCCTACATCTTGGCCTTGAGCCTGATCTTCAGTTCATCGAGGGTGACTTCGCCGTCATAAGGTCCCTTGATCTCTACCTGGTCGTACTCGTCCAGGGCTCCGGATGACTCCAGTTCCCCACGATTCGGCAGCACCTGGTGATGCGTGATCCCTTTGGATTTGAGGAACTCGGCGAACTTACGGTCCAAGAGCCCTATGTGATTGGTGAACCACACCCTGAACGCCTTTTTCAGCATCTCGCGGACGTTGTCGTTTATTCCCTCGGCCATCGCCGTTTCACGGAAACGGTGGACCAGTCGTATGAAAGCCCTGTGCTGTTTACGGTGCTTTTCATAGTCCTTGAATCCATGGGTGATCATGGCGGATTCTTCCGCCGCGAAGTGATAATTCACGTAACCGGACAGAAACACGATGGCCTGTTTCAGGTCCTGTTCGTCGGCCTCGGACCGAACGATCCTGTCTGCCCAAGCGTACAACTCGGTATGGTGGGTGTCGATGTCCTTGACCCCGGTCAGGAGTTCCCGGGGTAGTTCCAGACGTTCCATGTTGTCACTCCTCAAGTGGGTCATGCGACCCGGCTTTCATCCATGCCGACAGGTAATAAATATAACCACTTCAGCCGCAACCGCAACTTTGCTGCTCGGAAGTCTGATTTCATTTTCGCGAAGGCGCCGTGGCAGCCTTGACAATGCATCGGCAGGACCAATAGTGGATCAGGTCGCGGGCCGCGGTCGGCTCGCGCGGGGTTCCTACAACCGCCCGGTCGTTATTCCAGCAGAGTGCGCCCGGCCGGCTGCAGGAAATTGTTTCACCAGTGCCCGGAGGTCCAGAGGCGTTCGCAACAACGCGGACCCTCACGGGACCGGAACAGTCCGGGACGAAACGGCCTGCGGGCCAACAGGAGCGTACTATGCTGGATACAAACCTCACGCACATCAACACCACCGACGAGTTCCAGGAAGTGACCTCGCAAAACGAAAACGTCATGGTCTGCTGCGGCAGGATGGGCCCGATGTGCCTGCCGGTCTACGACGTGATGGAGAACCTCGAGGGCAAGTGCTCTGATGTCAAGTTCCTGGACATGGATTTCGATTCCTCGGTCGCCATGGATACGATCAGGCGCCTGCCCGAGGTGCGGGGATTCAACGGCCTGCCGTTCACCGTGTACTTCAAGAAGGGTAAGGTCGCCAGGGCCACCAGCAGCATCCAGTCCAAAAAGGACGTGACCTCGATTCTGGACAGCGAGTTTGGGCTGAGTTGCGGGTCTGGCCAGGCGGATGCCAGATAGGGTGGCGACATGCAAACGGATTATGACGCCATCGTACTGGGGGCTGGTCCGGCCGGTCTGACCGCCGGGATCTACCTGTCCCGCGCCAGGGCAAAGACGCTGATCGTGGACACGGGCACCGTGGGCGGCCAGATGATCCTGTCCTGGGCCGTGGCCAACTACCCGGGGGTGCCGGAGACACAGGGTCGCCGAATCGCAAAGACCATGCGAGATCAGGCGGAGTCTTTCGGCTGCACCATCCTATCGAACTCGGACGTCCTGAACCTGGACCTGGCCGGGCCGGTAAAGAAGGTGACGGTCGAGGACGAGGGGACTGTAACGGCCCGTGCGGTCATCATTGCCACCGGCGGCGTGCCGAGGACCCTGGGTATTCCATCCGAAACCCAATTCAAGGGCCGCGGCATCTCGTATTGCGCCACCTGCGACGGGGATTTCTTTACGGACCAGGACATCGCGGTGATCGGGGGCGGCAATTCCGCCCTGGAAGAGGCGGTTTCCCTGACGAAGTATGCGTCGTCCGTGACAATCGTCCACGAGTTCGACCACTTCCAGGCCCAGCCCTGGGCCGTGGAGGAGGCGAAAAAGAACCCGAAGATCCGCTACCTCATGGAGCAGGACATCCAAGGTTTCGAGGGCGGTGAGCATCTGGAGCAACTGGTGGTCTCGCACAAGCGCACGGGCGAAGTCACGAAGGTCCCCGTTACGGGATGCTTCATCTTTATCGGATACCAGCCCAACACCACGGAACTGAAGGGTGTCGTGGACCTCAACGAGCGCGGCGAGATAATCACCGACGGCGACCTGCGGACAAACGTGCCGGGCGTGTTCGCGGCAGGGGACGCCCGGGTCAAACGATACCGCCAGATCACTACCGCGGTTGCCGACGGTACGATTGCGGCCCTGAGCGCCGTGGATTACCTTACCTCGACCGCTGACTGATACCCTGCTTTGCTCTGCCGCGCAGGTCCTCTCGTGTGGTGCCGACCGTTCCTTTGCGCCCATCCTGTGGTATTACCTGATTGTGTAGTCGTAATACAGGGTGGGCCATGTCGGAAATCGTCAGAACGAGCTTTTCCATTGACAGGGGACTCCTGGACGAGTTCGAGTCCATGGTAAACGAAGGGAATTACAAGAATCGCAGCGAGTTCCTGCGGGGCATCATACGTCAGAGGCTTTCGCAAAGGGCCAAGGACCGTGACGAGGTCGTGGTGGGAGCTGTCCTGATAATCTACGACCATCATATAAGGGGGCTCACGTCGAAAATCGTGGACCTGCAACACGAACAGGGGGGCTCGATTCTTGCCACGACCCACGTACACATGACCCACCGCCTCTGCGCGGAAGTGATCATCGCCAGGGACCGTGCCGGCCGCCTGGAATCGCTGGCCGATGAACTAGGAAGGCTCAAAGGGGTTCTGCACGCCTCTTTTACGTTCGGGGCGACCTGATGTGGTGTCTGCGGTAATAATTTTTTTGTTTTTTTAATAACCTGGCGTAGACTCCCGATAACTCTTTGCAGGGAGTCTTTCATGCAGACACCAAGGCTTCTGATCCTTACCGTCGGCCTTGTCGCCCTGAGCGCCTGCTCGGGCGGCGAAGTGGGCACCGGCACTCTGAGCGTTACCATTTACGGTGAAAATTACATTGAAAACGGTATCCCGCCCGAGGTGTTCGTTGACGGCTGGGCCATCGACTTTGACCAGTTCCTGATCACCGTGGAAGGCATTTCCGTGGCCAAGGATGCGTCCTCGATGCCGGTCCTGGAAACCGCCGGGCAACAGATTTTCGATCTGACGGAGCACTCGAACGGCGCTGGACATCAAGTGGCCCAGGCTGACGGCGTGGACGCGACGGCCTATGGAAACGCTGCCTACCGGGTGGCCCCGGCAAAGATCGACGCCTTGGCCGGGAACGCTTCTTTGGCCCAGGTCGAGGCCATGGTCAAGGGTGGATGGTCCATGTATCTGGAGGGCAGCGCCACAAAGGGCTCGAAAGTCGTGACCTTCCACTGGGGATTCAAGACCGCAACGGACTTCACGGACTGCGCGTCCACGGCCCGGGTAGAGCCGGATGGGACCGGTACGGTGCAATTGACCATCCACGCGGATCACCTGTTTTTCGACAGTCTGGTATCCACGACCCCAGACGACACCTTCGACCTGATAGCGGCGGCCGATGACGGCGACGGCGAGATAACGGCCGATGAACTGTCGAATGTGGACATCACCACACTGGCCAACTACCAGGTGGGCAACGCGGACGTCACCAACCTGTGGGACTTTCTGAAGGCCCAGACCCACACCATGGGGCACATAGACGGCGAGGGCCACTGCCACATCATTGTGATCGACAGTGGAAAATAATCCGCGTCCAATGATCCTGCTGTACGCCGCGGCCTTGTGGACCGGGTTCGCATGGACCTCGCCACTGGCGGCGCGGGAGGACCCTGCGACCGCGACGAAGCCACCCGGAGACCTGGCTGAAACCGACAACACCGATGATGAGGCAAGCAAGGACACGGGCGACAAGGCCGTGATCATGGAGGAGGCCGGCGGTTTCGAGACCCTGGTGGTCGGTAAGCCGCACCCCCGCGAGACCTCGTCCGAGTTTCAGCTGCGCGGCATCCCGCTGGCGGTGTCTCCACGGCGCTCCGGTGGTGAGATGCTGCGGTCCCTGCCCGGTCTGGTCGTGGTCCAGCACGGCAGCGAGGGCAAGGGGTTGCAGTTTTTCCTGAGGGGCTTCGACGCGGTCCACGGCAGCGACATCGAGGTTTCGGTCAGCGGCATCCCCATCAATGAAACGTCCAGTATCCATGCCCAGGGCTACCTGGACCTGGGGTTCGTCATACCAGAGGCGGTCACGGGAATACACATCGTCAAGGGTCCTTTCGGGATCGACCAGGGGCCCTTTGCCACGGCTGGATCCATCCAGTACGAGCTGGGCGTGCCCAGGGACAGCAGGGGCGTTTATATCGGCTACGAAACAGGCATCACCAACCGCCATCGCGTGGTGGCCATGGTTTCGCCCAAGGACCCTGCCGACCGGACGTTCCTTGTGGCCGAGGGAGTGCGCGACAACGGGTTCGGCGAAAACAGGGCGATCCGCCGCCTGTCGATCATGGGACGTTTTCCGATCCTCGACTCTTGCGACCAGGGACGCCTGGACCTGCTCATATCGGCCCACGGGGCGCGATTCGGCCTGCCGGGACTGGTAAAGCTGGACGACGTGGAAAGCAAAAAGATCGGCTTTTACGACGCCATCGACCGCGACGGCAATGGGCGGTCCGACAGGGGGTTTGCCGCGTTGAACTACCGGCTGGATCGCGCCTCGTACGGTCTGAAAGCGCTCGCCTGGGGTATGGTGAGGCACCTCAGCCTGAATCAGAACTTCACCGGATTCCTCAATAATCCGGAAAAAGGGGACAGGTACGCACAGTTCCAACACACCCTGTCCGGGGGTATAAAGGCATCGGGCCATGTGAGCCTTCACCCCACACTCACGTTGCAGGCCCTCGGCGGTTATCGCATCGAACGGCTGGACCAGAGCATGGACCTGGTCGATCCCAAGGGCTCGGCCTATCGGCGCACGCGCGATCTGGACGGCTATCAGCACCTCGTTCACGCCGGCATCGCCCTGGAATGGAAGCCCATCCAAGCCCTGCGCTTTGGGGCGGGACTCCGGGCCGACGTTATGTCCGTAAGCGCGCACAATCACGTGGACGAAATACAAGGATCCGGAACCGTCTATCACCTGAGCCCCAGGTTCACCATGTCTGGCAGGCCGGGTGGCGGATGGACGCTGTTCGCGTCGTACGGCCAGGGTTGGCGCCCGCCCGAGGCCGCGGCGTTTGCGGCGCCGCCGCCCGCAGGGGACGAGGACACAACGACGAGGCCCGTCCGCGGCACGTCGTCGCACGTGGCGGAGATCGGGGTCCACTGGGATTGGCGACGCCTGTTGCACATAGGCGTCACCGGCTTCGGGGTGTTCATCACCAACGAACAGTTGTTCAACCACGCTGCCGGGACCAGCGACGACATAGGCGGAACCCGTCGCCTGGGGATAGAGGCAGTGGTCTCTTCGAGCCCTCTTTCATGGCTCGATATCGAGGCCGACCTGACCTGGGTAAGGGCCCGGATCACCAGCACGGGGGAACCGATCCCGGGGGTGCCGCCGCTGGCGGGCAGTATCAGGGTCTCGCTGGTGCATCCCCTGGGATTTCGTTTCGGGACGCAATTCACCGCGCTTGCTTCCAGACCACTCGCGTTCGGGGCAAAAGGGGCCACCATGTACCGCCTGGATCTGACTGCGGGCTTTCGCTGGCAATGGCTGGACGTAGGATTCGAGATCGACAACGTCCTGGGCCAAGAAATCCGGGAAGGCGAATACAACTTTGCGTCGCGGTGGGACACGTCCGGTCCATTCAGCAGGATCCCGACGATCCACCTGGCGCCCGGGCCGCCGTTTACCTTGAGGGGACGCGTTGCCGTGCTGTTTTGAACCCATTGCTGCAGGGAGGTAAATCATGAAAAGACAAATCGCGCAAAGAAAGGAAACCACAAGGAAGACGGTCGTGATCTGGCCGGTCGTCCTTTTGGCGGGAGTCATCGCCGGGTGCGTGGGCTCGCAGCAGTCTTCCACCATCCGGCTGCCCCTGGTGGCCGACGGTTCGACCCTGTCGCCATGCGCGACCGACATGGGTTACGAGGTATCCATCAAACGCGTGCGCATGGCCGTGGCAGAGATCCAGTTCACGCAGGGAGGGGAACAGCACACGTCCGTGATTCGGGGCCTGCGCGACCTCCTGGTTCCATCCGCGTTCGCCCACCCCGGACACTACGCGGGCGGGGAAGTGACCGGCGAACTGGTGGCCCCGCTGATCGTTGATTTGTCCCCTGGATCACTGCAAACGCTGGGCGAGGGCGAGATGGTCACCGGTGAATATCATGGCGCGAACCTGCTGTTTCGCAAGGCGGGCGATCAGGACGGCCTCGTGCCCGACGACCCGCTGATCGGGCACACTGTTCAGGTCGAGGGAAGCGCCTCGAAAGACGGCAAGGTGATCGATTTCGAAGCGGTTCTCGACATGCCGGAGGGTGGCAGCGTCATCGGCATGGTCATGCTGTTGAGCGCCGATGCGGACACAAACACGACCCTGGCATTGAGATTGCTGCCGACAAGCAGCCTGGATGCCACGCTCTTTGACGGGGTCGATTTCGAGGCCCTGGACGCCGGTGACGGATCCACGGTCCTCATCAGGCCCGGTCAGGACGCGCACAACCGGATCCAGCGGGCTTTCATGAAGCATGATTATTTTGAAATTGCCGCCCTGGATAACGCCGATTCATCTGAAGAGACGCCGGATCAGTCCGAATGAAACGTCAGCTTGAAACTTGGAAATCCGGGGTCATCGCCCGCCTCGGCCATGACCCATGCCCCGTCCATGGCCACGGCCATGTCCGAATTGACCCCGACTCCGACCCCTACCCTGGTGGCGCGTAAAGAAGCCGATGACATGGTCCAGCGGTGTTTTTGGTTCGTCATCCTGGATATTCGATGCGTAAGCAGGGGCGGGGGTGTCGCCTTGTGGTGTCAGGGCTTCCGGGGGAGGCGAAGGCGGCTGGGACCCGGCGACAGCCGCCTGTTGATCTTGTTCCTCTTCGATCAGCAGGGCCCCGACAGGACATTGATCCACGCACGCAAAGCACTCCAGGCACTCATCAAAGTCAATCACGGCGATTTTTTCGATGCCTATCGCCTCTACCGGACACACCTCGGCGCAGGTCCCGCAGCCGTCGCACTTGGTCTTGTCTACTTTTACCGCCATTTCGACCACTTCCACTCTAGAAAAAAAACAGCATCCATGAAGGATGGCCCTTCCCATGCCACGGGCCCGATTCCGGCGGACACCTTTTGCACCCGCAGTCAATCTGTCAACCCCGGTCGGGTAAGAGCAACCCGCGATGCAAGGGTTTCCGGCGATGCTCCATTCGTGGCGCGGATTGCGGGACGGTCGCACCTGATCCGGCTGCATTTCGCCCGGAAAAAAGCAGGAGGTGAACAGGGTTGCAAGTTCCGACGCACAGGCGTAGTCAGGAGATCGGGATAATGTCGCGGACAAATGGACGGGAGGCAACCATGAAGAGTTTTTCCTGGACGGCAATGTTCCTGCTGGCTGCGTTGGCAGGATGTTCCAGCGGTTCGGAAGGCGTCAATACCGATGATTCAGGCCCCGTAATCGACGCCGTGGATATCATTGATTCCGGGAATCCTGATTCGGGAAAACCCGACACCATGGCGGCCGACGAGTCCAGCCCTCCCGCGATCACGTTTCACGGGTGCGACGGTCCCGTCGACCTCGACGCAGTGCCAAAGCGACAATTCATCGTGGCCCCGTACCTGATTCTGCCGA
>JAADHL010000200.1 GCA_013151875.1 Deltaproteobacteria bacterium | reverse complement strand
GCAGCGACGTGATATCCGCAACGGCCCGCACCACCATGACAGGGCTCGCCGCGTCCGGCCCACGGGTGGGGAGCACGCCCCCCATGGGAACCCCGAGCCTGTAGCCTGTCTTCACGAGGTCGTCCCTTTCGCATGAATCCGCGGGCAGGTCCCAGCCCCCGAACATGCGCACCTCGATCCTGGGCCCCGACGTACCGTATACTTCCCGCCTGCGCATGGCCTCGAATATCGCGTCGCGCGAGTTCTCGACCGCCCATACCGCGGCCAGTCCCCCCGGGTTGTAGACCACGCCGTGGTGGGTCATGTTGCCCGGGCCCAGCCGTTTTATCGCGGTATCGTCCGTTGTTCCCACATGGCCCTTGAAATCCGTCTCGTCAACGAAACCTGGCGTGGCGTTGTGGGTGTCGGTGGACCCGATGATGCCCAGGCGGTAGGGGTTCGCGCCGATGCGGACCTCCTCGCCGATCCCGGCCTTCAGCACGTTTCGCACGAAATCCAGGCGCGACACGCAGCCCAGCCTGGATACGCCCCCGAAGCCCGGCTCGCCCATGCACTGGTCGAACGGCTGAAATCTTTGCTTCTCCCAATCGCACAGGTGGTCCGGTTCCCCGCCGAGGCCCTCCAGCGTAGAGTCGCATTCCATGTCGCCCTTGTGCTGGAATATCTCGACTATGGGCTCCATCCTCGCCCTGAGTTCGGCCATCCGCTTCTGTGTCGCGGGGTCATCGTTGCCGTCGTAGTCCAGACGGAACAGCATGCCGTTGCTCCAGTTGCTGTTGTGTGGAATGGAAATCACGTCGCATCCCGTCCCCGCCTCGACGCACTTGCTGTCCAGGTCCTCCAGCAGCCCCCAGGGCGAGGGTTGTTCGAAGTACGTTATGGGCAGGTCCGGCACGGAATCGTTGCGGAAGATCACGTTGCGATGCAGGTTGGTGACGTTTGTCGAGTTCGTGTACTCGTAACCCGCGAACGCAGTGAAGCGGCAGGCCGCGGTCCTGTCGTATGCCTTGTCCGCCGAAGCCACGACACCGGCCCATACCTTCCTGGCCGCTTCCAGGCAGTCCGCCTTGCCCGTGTCGCATATTCCGGGCAGCCGTTCCGGTTCTTCCATGGCAAGTTGGGAACCGAACTTGACCACGTTTCCCATGTCGCCTTGCCTGTATTCGGCGCAGATCGGTTCGTCGTACACGGGCGAGCCCTCGGTCAGACACAGGTTCAACTCGCCCAGGAATTCCGAGTGATCGGACAGGGCGACAAAGTCCAGGGGCCTTTTCATGGCGGCGACCCTGGCTTCGTTCCCGTCGGCCGCGGCCAGTTCCATAGAGTCCTCCCCGCGGGCGAACAGGTATGCCTGGTCGGGCGTTGCGTGGTTGCCGTAGGCCCATGCATCGAATGACAGACCGGTATGCGCGTGCAGGTCCCCGAAATACAGGTTCCTGAAGGCGTTCCTGTCCGCGCAGGGTTCCCTCTTTTCGGTGTATTCGAAGTTGGCGCCCGGCGGGACGAACACATCCCCGCAACCGGCCGACAGCAGACTCAGGCCCATGCAAATAGGGGCAAATCGACGCATGCATTCCTCCACGAACTAGTCCGGCGACCTCAGCCAGCGGTCGATACCGTCCGCGGCGTCCCTGCCCTCGCGGATGGCCCACACGACCAGGGATGCGCCGCGCCTGACGTCACCCGCTGCAAACACGCCCTCAACACTGGTCTGGTGCCCGCTGTCCACCGCCACGTTTCCGCGTTCATCCAGGCTCACGCCCAGGTCCTTGATCAGGCCGTTTTTTCGTGGCCCGGTAAAGCCCATTGCCAGCAGCACCATGTCCACGTCGATATCAAACTTGCTGCCCCTGACCTTGACCGGACCTCCGGACGTCCCCTGCGGCCACTCCACCCTGACGGCCTCCGCTCGCCGGACGAATCCCCCAAGGCCGGTGAAGCCCGTCGTCATCACGCCCCACTCCCTGTCGCAGCCCTCCTCGTGGGCGTGGGTATGCCTGAGGACCCGGGGCCATTGCGGCCATGGGGTCGCAGGGTCCCTCTTGTCCGGGGGCCTGGGCAGGATCTCGAACTGAGTCACGTTTCTGGCGCCCTGCCGGTGACAGGTGCCCACGCAGTCCGATCCCGTATCACCACCCCCTATGACCAGCACGTTGCGTCCTTCGGCGGTTATGCGGTCGCCGTCTTCTATGAGGTCTCCGGCGTTGACCCGGTTCTGCTGCTCCAGAAACGACATGGCCTGATGGATGCCGGCCAGGTTTCGGCCCTTGACGTCCAGCTCCCGCGGGGCCTCCGAGCCCATGGCAAGGCACACCGCGTCGAAACGCTCCATGAGTTCGCCCGCGGGCAGGTCCTCACCCACCCGTACCCCAGTGCTGAAGCGCACGCCCTCGATCCGCATCTGTTCCAGTCTGCGGTCCAGGACGCGCTTTTCCATCTTGAAATCGGGGATGCCGTATCTCAGCAGGCCGCCGATTCGGTCCGCCTTTTCGAACACAGTGACCTGATGGCCCGCGCGTCTCAACTGCTGGGCCGCGGCCAGGCCGGCGGGTCCCGAGCCCACGACGGCCACCTTGAACCCCGACTCCTGTACCGGCATGATGGCCCGGACCCAGCCGCGTGCAAATCCCCGTTCAACGATGTTTCGCTCGATCTCGCGGATGGTGACTGCTTCGTCGGTTATTCCCAGAACGCAGGCCGTTTCGCAGGGTGCCGGACACAGCCTGCCCGTGAACTCGGGAAAATTGTTCGTGTGCTGCAGGGTCTTGAGGGCGTCCCGCCAGTGTCGCCGATGCACCATGTCGTTGAAATTCGGGATCAGGTTCTGCACGGGGCAGCCGTAATCGCTTTGGCAGAACGGAATCCCACAATCCATGCAACGCGCCCCTTGGCTGCGGATCACCTCGGGATGCAACGGTTCGTACAGTTCGCGGTAGTCCTTTATCCGCCGTCTGACGGACCGACGTTTCGGGTCCTGGCGTCGGATCGCTATGAATCCCTTTGGGTCACTCATTGGGCGTTTTTTCCCTCACGGTGTCCGACCAGTCGAATCCCTGTCTGCGGTCCTCCAGTATCCTTCTGTATTCCCTGGGCATCACCAGCACGAATTTGCCCAGGGCAGTGTCCCAATTGTCCAGCAGGGACCTGGCGCGGGGGCTTGAAGTGTACCGGACATGCCTCTCGAGGAGCGAACCCAGCATCTCCACGTCCTCGTGGTCCTCCACCGGCCCCAGTCCCACCATCCCCCTGTTGCAGTTCTTGGAAAAGTCCCCTGTTTCATCGAAAACGAAGGCCCGGCCACCGCTCATTCCCGCCGCGAAGTTCCGGCCGGTCGCGCCCAGCACCACGATGTCGCCCCCGGTCATGTACTCGCAACCGTGGTCGCCGACCCCCTCCACCACGGCCCTGGCCCCGCTGTTGCGCACCGCGAAACGTTCGCCGGCCATGCCGTGCAGGAACACCTCGCCCCCGGTCGCGCCGTACAGGGCCACGTTTCCGACCAGGCAGGTCTCTTCGGGCGCGAACGTGTAGCCCTCGAAAGGCGTCACCACTATTCGACCCCCGGAAAGGCCTTTGCCCAGGTAGTCGTTGGCCTCGCCCTCCAGCATCAGGGTCAGGCCGCCGGAGCACCAGGCGCCGAAACTCTGTCCAGCGGAGCCCTTGAATTTCAGGCGGATCGTGTCATCCGGCAGTCCTCTAGGCCCGAAACGCCGGGCGATCTCGCCGGCCAGCATCGCCCCCACCGACCGGTGCACATTCCTTATCTCGAAGGAGGCTTCGACGGTTTTCCCGTCCTCGAGGGCGGGACGGGCGCATGCGACTATTTTTCTTGCCATGGGCACGTCCAGATGGTGGCCCTGACTACCGATATGGTGCGTTGCGCCCAGGCCCGTGGTCCCGGGCACGTGCAGGATGCGGGACAGGTCCAGGGACTTCGGGCGGCCTTCAGCGGGGACGACACTCAGCAGGTCCGAGCGTCCGACCATGTCCTCCAGGCGCCTGAAGCCGAGTCTTGCCATCCATTCGCGGACCTCTTCGGCCACGAAGTTGAAGAAGTTGGTCACGTACTCGGGCCGACCGCTGAAGTTCTTTCGCAGAAGCGGGTCCTGGGTGGCTACCCCGACGGGACACGTGTTCAGGTGGCACTTGCGCATCAGCACGCACCCCAGGCACACCAGCACGGCGGTGCCGAAACCGAATTCCTCGGCGCCCAGCAGGGCCGCGATCAACACGTCCCTCCCCGTCCTCAACTGGCCGTCGGTTTCCAGCCTGACGCGGCCCCTGAGGTCGTTTCGCACCAGAGTCTGGTGGGTCTCCGAAAGGCCCATCTCCCAGGGTATCCCGGCGTTTTTGATGGATGTCAGCGTTGCGGCGCCGGTCCCGCCCGAGAACCCGCTGATCAGGATCTTGTCGGCATGGGCCTTGGCCACGCCGGCCGCCACCGTGCCCACGCCCACCTCCGAGACCAGCTTGACGCTGATGGACGCCCTGGGGTTCACGTTCTTGAGGTCGTGTATGAGCTGGGCCAGGTCCTCGATGGAATAGATGTCGTGATGCGGCGGGGGTGAAATCAGCTCCACTCCCGGCGTGGCATGGCGCGCCAGGGCAATCACGTCGTTGACCTTGTGCCCTGGAAGCTGGCCGCCCTCGCCCGGTTTTGCGCCCTGGCTTATCTTGATCTGGATCTCGCGGGCATTGACCAGATAATGGGTCGTCACCCCGAACCGCGCGGACGCCACCTGTTTGATGTAGCTGTTGCGGGAGTCCCCGTTCCTCATCGGTTTGAAACGGGCCGGGTCCTCCCCGCCCTCCCCGGTGTTGCTCTTTCCACCCAGTCGGTTCATCGCAATCGCGATGGTTTCGTGCGTCTCTTTGCTTATGGACCCAAAGGACATGGCGCCCGTGTTGAAACGCTTGACGATCTCGGACGCGGGTTCCACTTCATCCAACGGCACCGGCTTTTCAGCCGTGGTCGGCTCCAGCATGCCCCTTATCGTGGGGGTCGTGCGATGATGCTCTTCGATTACCGCGCTGAACCGACCGAACTTTTCCCGCGAGCCATCCCTGACGGCCTGCTGGAGCATGGACACGGCCCGCGGCCCCCAACCGTGTTGCTCGCCGCCCGCCCTGAAATGGAATTCACCGCCCGGGTCGAGATGTCTGAGGGGTTTGGGGACTTCACGATACGCCTCACGGTGGCGTTTCAACGTGTCCGAGGCCACCTCCTCGATCCCAATGCCGCCGATGCGCGAAACCGCGCCCGTAAAGTATCGATCCACGAAATCCGCGCCCAGGCCGACGGCCTCCAGCAGGTGCGCGCCCAGGTAACTGCGAAACGCAGTGATCCCCAGCTTCGAAAATATCTTCAGCAGGCCCTTGTCCACGGCCTTGATGAATTTTGCCTCCGCGGTTTCCGGGTCCACGTAGTCTGGCAAAAAGCCCTCGGCGGCCATGTCGTTCAGGGTCTCGAACGCAAGGTACGGGTTGATCGACCCAGCCCCGAATCCAACGAGGCACGCGAAATGGTGGACCTCCCTGGCCTCGCCGGTCTCGACTATGAGTCCCACCTCGGTCCTCATTTTTTTTGCCAGCAGGTGATGATGGACCGCCGACGTCGCCAGCAGGCTTGGTATGGGCGCCCATTCCCGGTCCACTCCCCGATCGCTCAGCACCACGAACCGGGACCCCTCCTTCACGGCATTTTCAGCCTGCGCGCACAAAGCGTCCAGGGCGGGGGCCAGGCCGCGTTTGCCCTCCGCCGCTGGGAAGAGGGCCTTTAGCGTGCGGGTCTCGAAATCGCCGCCCACGGACCGGATCTTTTCCAGGTCCGCGTTGGTCAGGATGGGGTGTCTGATCCGAATCCGCCTGGCGTGCTCCGGCAGTTCGGCCAGCAGGTCGCCCTCGGGTCCGATGTGCGAATCCAGCGACATCACCAGCCGCTCGCGGATGGGGTCTATGGGCGGGTTCGTGACCTGGGCGAACAACTGCTTGAAGTAGTTGAACAGCAACTGGGGGCGTTTGGAAAGGACGGCCAGGGGCGTGTCAGTGCCCATGGACCCGATGGGTTCCATGCCGTTTATCGCCATGGGGGTCAGCACCATCTTCAGTTCTTCGATGGTGTAACCGAAAGACATCTGGCGCCGGCGCAGGGTTACATGGTCAGGCTGAGGCACGTCCAGCGGTTCCGGGAGGTCCGACAGGTTGATTCTGTGCGTGGCCACCCAGTCGCGGTAGGGCTGCCGGGCCGCAATCTCCGACTTGATCTCGTCATCATGCCTCAGCCGTCCCTCCACCGTGTCGACCACCAGCATCTCGCCCGGTTTGAGTCGGTTCTGCAGGCGTACGTCGGGCGCGTCGACCGGCAGCACGCCGGCCTCCGATGCAAGGACGATGCGGTCGTCACGCGTGACCAGGTATCGCAGCGGTCTCAACCCGTTCGCGTCCAGAGCGGCACCAACCAGCCTTCCGTCGGTGAAGGCCACGGCCGCTGGTCCGTCCCACGGCCCCATGATTTCGTGGTGATAATCATAGAAGCCGCGCCTGGCGAGGTCCATGCGGGGATTGCCCGACCATGCCTCCGGGATGAGCATCATCATGACGTGGGGCAGGGATCGGCCGCCCATCAGCAGGAACTCGGCCGCGTTGTCCAGGCTGGCGGAGTCGCTCTGACCCTCGCCGATTATCGGATACAGGCGGTTGATGTCTTCGCCGAACAGCTCCGAGGACAGGCGTCCCTCACGGGCTCGCATCAGGCTGACGTTGCCGCGCAGGGTATTGATCTCGCCGTTGTGGCAAAGCAGGCGATAGGGATGAGCCAGCCGCCAGGACGGAAACGTGTTCGTGGAAAAACGCTGGTGGACCAGGGCAAGAGCCGTGTCCGCGCGCCCGTCCGCGAGGTCGGGGTAGAAGCCGGTGAACTGGGAGGGCAGCATCAGGCCCTTGTAGACCATGGTGCGTGAGGACATGCTGGGGATGTAGAACGATTCTCTCTGCTCGATGGCGGACTCGCCCACCGCGTTTTCAATGACGCGCCGTATCAGGTACAGCCTGCGTTCGAACGCGTCGGGATTCAGCATGTCCCTGGCGATGAAGCACTGACGTATATAGGGCCGGTTCGACCTGGCCAGCACGCCCAGGCAGTCAGGGTCCACCGGCACGTCGCGCCAACCCAGGAACCTGCAACCCTCCTCGCCCACGACGCGCTCCACCAGCGCCTCGCACTCGCGCCTCTGGTCCGCGTCGCGCGGCAGGAACAGCATTCCGACCCCATAGGCCCCGGGTTCGGCCAGCCTGATGCCTGCGGCGTCGCAGTCTTCCCTGAGCAATTCGTGGGGGACCTGAATCATGATGCCCGCCCCGTCGCCGGTGTTCGGGTCGGAGCCGGCCGCGCCGCGATGAGTCAGGTTTTCGAGCACGGTGAGCGCGTCTTCAATGATCGAGTGGGACCTCGCGCCCTTGATATTGGCGACGAAACCGATGCCGCACCCGTCTTTTTCAAACGCCGGGTTGTAAAGTCCCTCGGTCTCGTGGGTCACGGGGGTGTACCTCCAAGGCAACGACCTGCCTGCTGCCGTCGTTCATCAGGGGCGTTGATTTTCCGGGCGAAGGGGCCGGCTGTCAACCGTTGCCGTCGCACCGGGCCGAAAGCACATGGAAAAGGCAGTGGACGCCTTTTTCGACTTCAAGGCCGATAGATCGGGTAGCGGACGCGCGCGGTGGCGCGGACGTGGCTGGTCATGTAGTCGGGGAAATTCACTTTCACCTGGTACATGATGCCGTTGTCGCCGGGTTCGTTTTTGGCGGCCTCGTTCACGAAAGCGTACCAGTACGTGAAGCCCTGTCCGTTCTCTTCCGGGTGAAAGATGCTGACGGGAGAGGACAGAAGACTGAAAGGAAACGTGCCCCACATGGTGGAGAACTCCACATTCACCATCGGCTGATCGGGTGTCAGGGCCTTGGCCTCGTCCGCCCAACGCAGCTCCAGCAGCATCTGGGCGTGCCGCTCTTTGTCCGCATCGTATTCGCCGCTGCAATCATGGCTGCTCAGAACGAATTCAGGGGCTTCGGGCGACAACAAACCCACCTTTTGGATAGTGTTGTAATCCGAGGCGTTTGGGTCGCCGCAGTCGTGCTCGCCGGTCATGGCCGCGCCTATGGGCCAGTCGTCTACCTCTACCTTCAACACGCCCAGCGTGGGGTGAAACCAGATCCTGCCCGTGGCGGTCTGGCCCTTGAACGCGTCCACGAGGTCCGAACCCGCGGCATCCTCCAGGGTGACGTCGCCTTCGTATATCTGGACGCCGGATACGGTTCCGAATCGGGACTCGACCGTGGCGTCTGCCGTGGTCTTTGTGTAGCGGGCCTTGACCCGACCCGTAATGGGGGGCGTCCCGTCACCCAGTTCCAGGGTTCCGCCGGCGACGGTTTCCTGCTGCACGCCGACAGGTATCTTCGTTGTGTCCACCGACACGGGTTGGTCGAGGGTCAACGTGTGGTCCTTGCCGGCCGCCGCGGCTGGGTAGGTGCTTCTGTATCCCGCGATGGTGACGCCTTCGGACCCCTCCAGCCGACCGAATATGTCCACGGTCTTGATCCCCTCGGAAACCGGATACGTGGTCTGAAACTGGTCCCATGTGGCGTTATTGAATGTCTGCTTGCCGACCCACTGAATCGTGACCGGCTTACTTGATCCGGACAGCGTCTTGATTTCGTAATCCAGTGATGTGGTGTTCGTAACCGGCTTGAAGGGCGTCTTGACTGAATCCGTTCCGCCGTTTCCACCGCAACCGGCGGCCAGGACCAGTGT
>JAADHL010000133.1 GCA_013151875.1 Deltaproteobacteria bacterium | reverse complement strand
CAACGTCCGCCATCGTTCGTCAAGGCCCTCCACAATTCCGCCTGCCACGCCTGCGTCGCATCACCTCCCTTGCCCCCACCATCGTCCCAACCCATGACCATGTCGGATCGGAATACCGCGTACTGATCAAAGACCTGCGCAGTCCTTGTCGCCAGTTGAAAGAGCTTCAGACCGTCATCATCCTCATCCAGATAGTTGCGCAGGTCCTCGAACCCCGGGTGTCCCAGCAGCCCGGGCATGGTGTTCATTATCTTGAAAGTCAGCAACTCCGGGGTCCAGACATCCATTTCGGGCAGGTCGGGCAGGGCCTTCCTGAAGACCTCCCATACCACGCTGTTGGGAAATGGAAAGGCCCCATTGGCCCACACGCCGAACCTCTCGGCCAGCCGCATGACGAGCCAGCGTTCCATCCCCCGGCTGCGGACCACTATGGTTTCGGCTTCCAGGGGTGACGGCAAGGGGTCAGACAGGACGTCGCCCAGCATGTCGGCCAATGCCTCGAGGCGATTGCTGGTATATACGCGTATTCCCGGCATGCAAAAACCTTTATTCCGACCCTGTATTCCGACCCTGATGACTCCGTCTGCATCGCAATTCAACAACGGTCGGGTCCCATGCGGCAGAGTCTAGATTGCCGCATCCACCATGACAAGCGTCATCGGAATCTCCCGCAACAAAACATTTTGTCAGGTAATACCTCCAATACCGGACGGCGCCGAAGCCATTAGGAACACCCTGACCTGCCCGAGCAACAGGAGTCCAATCCAGGGATAATCCACCAGCAGCCGGATGGCCCCGTGCGTTATCCGGCTTTTTTCAATTGTTTCCCGTGCATGCTTTCCCGGTTTCATGGAGCGCCTCCTTTTCAAGTCCTTGAACGAATGATATGGAGGCCTGCGGCACGATACGTGCCGAATTGAGGCAAATACATAAATAGGCGGGGCGGGAGGGTCGATCACGCGCTATCGGCGTCGGGCCTGATCACCTCCACGTCGTCACCGAAACTGCGTATCCAGGGCCAGACCTCCACCATGGACCGAACCGTAAAGGTCATGCGCAGACGCCCGTCGGGCAGGTCCTCGAACTCCTGGGTATCGTGCCAGCGCCTCTCTCGCAGGTCCATCTTGAGCCATCGCCTGTCCGCAAAGACCAGTTCAACCTCCGTCGGCCGCCCGTGCTGCGCGTGGAAGGCGCCGAAACTGCCCCTGCTCAAGGCCTCGGGTGAATAGGTTTCGCGCGACGGATATCTGAACTTCTCGCCGGTGGTTTCGACTTTACTGATCCGATCCACCGCCAGTTCGTAGGGTTTCTTTTTTCCCTTGAAGCGTACGATCAGGTACAGGGCGCTCTTCCAGAGCATCAGGGTCAGCGGCTCGACAAGAGACGGCTCTTCGTTCCATCCCGGAGAATCGTAGGTGAGGCGCAGTCGCTTCGAGTAGAAAAGCCCCCTCAGGATGACTTTCAGTTTCCGCTGTCTTTCGGGGCTGGAGTAATCCTTTGGAGCCCAGGGTCGATAGAAGACCTTGCGATCCATGTCGCGCAGCAGGTCGCGAAACACGAAGACACGGTCCCCCATCCGGCTCAGAAAATCCAGATACTGGTCCTCCATCTGCTGCCCCACGTCGGTGCCGCGCAGGAAACCGAATGCCTTGCGGGCCAGTTGCAGGGTGGCGATGCGCGTAAAGAACCATGGATGGTCCTCGACCGGCTCTTCCGAGTCGCGCAGGCGCAGATAGGCAACGTCGCCGTCACGCACCTGCGTAATCAAAGAACCGCCGCCGCTGGCCCGGTCGAACAGGTCCTCGAAGTGGTCCCTCATCACAGCCCGGTACTTGCGGTAGGTGCGATCACTGATCCCAAGTTCCTTTTTGAGTTCGTCAACACGCCAACCACGTGGATTGGTCATGAGGTGAAACAGAATCCTGGCCAGATTGACGGCTATGGGCTGCTCGGGCCGCGGGCCGGTTTCTGCGGGCATGATATTCCTCGTTTCGTCGAAAGGATGTTTTCGGCACGTATCGTGCCGCAGGCCAAGCGATACTACAAGTGTCGATTGAAGATGGAGGAGGAAAAACCGATACTTCGCATGTCCAGTCGAGGTGGATGGTCGCGTCATGTGGCGTTTGATGAAATCAAGAATACTGATCAGCCGGGTGATTCTGGGGATCGGAATCCTTTTGTCTGGGTGCGGGACCGGTGACCGGGCCTTGTTGGTGAGGCTGATCCGTTCGTCCGGCGCGCCCATCGAACACGCCAGGGCGGTGATTACCGGACCGGGGGTGGGGCGCATCGTTGCAATGACGGACAAGGAACGACAGGACAAGACAGAGGGGGGCGAAATACAGGCAGGCAAGATCGGGGCGCGGTTCGTGGACGACGGTCTGCTGGTGGATTCGGTCCCTTCCAGGGCGGACGTCACCTTGAAGATCCCCGGGGCTGTTTTCGAGACCCGCCGGATCGATCTGGATACACTGCCGGTTGAAAATGGTTGCGGCATTTACGAATGGACCGTCACCGATCTGGCGCCCTTCGAGAAAAACAAGGACTACGCGACTGGACTGCCCCCTGCCGGCGATCAGGAAAAAACGGGCGACCGGAACCACACGGACAACATGGAGGCTTTTAACGACCTTGCCGTGGATTTCTCTACCGAACTCGGGCCGGCGCGGGTGGTAAAGTTCACGATATACCCTTTGTCGCCCGATCCGGATGTGTATTTCCAGAATACCGGGCCGCATCCCCTGCACTATCCCTTCGCCCACGACGTGATCGGCTTTAGCGGCACCCTTGCCGAGTTTGAAAAAGGCACGTATCACGGCGCCGACCGCATCGCCATGGCGGGCACCCTGCTGTACTACCCCAGCCTGACCACCCTGGATCAGGATGGTCGGGAATTGGATGCTCCGGTAATCCTGACCTTTTTTCCGAACGACGATCTTACGCCGGAACAGGCCATGGAGGTCCATCGCCTGCTGGAGGAACGCCTGTTGCTCCTCGATCTCAACGGGTCCGGCCATCGACTCGTCTATCTGCCCGCGGGTCAGGCCCAGGAGGACCAGGCGCTGGGGGCCGTGGACGATTTCAGTATGCGCGATGTGCGCTGGATTACCCGCGAGGCCCTGTACGGCAACCTGAAACTGCAGGTCCTCAACCCCGGACTGGCCTACGGCTATTTGAGGCTCATGTCCCCCGAAGAACTGGAAAAGGCGGTTGTCTCGTTCACGGACGTGCTGGTGTTGACCCGACTGCCCAACAGCCTTCCCATCGTGGGAGGCACGATCACCGAGGAGATTCAGACGCCTCTGGCCCACGTCAACGTGGCGGCGCGCAACCGAGGCACACCGAATATCGCGCTGATGGGGGCCTCCTCCGACCCAAGGGTCAAAGACCTGATGGGAAAACTGGTCCGGTTCGAGGTAAAGGACGGCGCGTTCGACCTGCGAAAGGCGTCGATCGAGGAAGCCCGCGCCTTCTGGGACGCCCATGCGCCCGAACCGGTCGTGCTGAAATCCGACACCGACTACGACGGCCTTCCCAGGTTCAAGGACATCGGCTTTGCGGACTCTGTCCGCGTGGGTGTCAAGGCCGCGAACCTGGCCGAGATGTCGCACGTGATCAGCAACCAGACCCCCGATGGATTCGCGGTCCCGTTTCATTACTATGACGTCTTCATGGACTCGGCCCTGGCAACCGGCGAGCTTTGCGACGGCGCGCGCGCCGACTGCGTTGACGAGGGAAGAGCCGCCGCCGTATGCGACGCGGCCCGCGACCTCTGTCTGCCAAAGGGGAGCAAGCAGGAGGTGATGTGGGACCACGTGGGCCGCATCATCAATGAAGACGCCTTTAGGACCGACTCCCTGGTTCGGGAGGCCTGCCTGGACGCAACCAGGTACATCTTGCACCACTGCCCGGTGGACGCGGTGTTCGGCGACGCCCTGGACGCGCGGGTCGCCGAGGTGTTCGGCGACGCAAAAGTCCGCCTGCGGTCCAGCACCAACGCGGAGGACCTGCCTAACTTCAGCGGGGCGGGGCTGTACCGATCCCTGTCCGCGTACGCATCCGGAAAGAAAGCGGCTTCATCAAGGATTCGCAAGGTATGGGCTTCCGCCTGGAACTGGACCGCGTTCCAGGAGCGTGCGTTCTGGGGCATCGACCATCTTTCGGTCCGGGTGGGCGTGGCCGTGAGCCAGGCGTTTTTGGGCGAGGCGGCCAACGGGGTGCTGATAACCCAGAACATCGCGGACCCGACCGTGGCCGGGATGTACGTCAACGTGCAGAAAGGCGAGGTTTCCGTGACCAACCCCGAGGACGGGGCTGTGCCGGAGGTGTTCTCGATAGTGCCGGGACCAAATGGGATCCAGGTGGCGCGCCAGCGTTTTTCCAGCCTGTCGCCAAGCGAGCCCATCCTGACCCTGAACGAGGTAGCGGCGCTGTTTCAGGCGGCCTTTCAGGTCCAGGATCATTTTGCGCCCCTGTACGACGTTTCGCCCTACTTGCTGGCCCTGGACATGGAGTTCAAGTTCATGGAATCCGACTTGGGACCTGACAGGTCATTGTTCATCAAGCAGGTGCGGCCGTACACTCAGGAAGTGATGCATTGACAAGGGAGGGTTGAAATGAAAACGGGAGGCATGTTCATACTGCTGGTGTCTGCATCAATGGCCTCTGCCTCGTGCGGTTCCGGAGGCGGCGGCAAAGACGCGGAGATCGATCCGGGTCAGGATATCCAGACGGATATTCAGCAAGATCTTCAGCAGGATCTTGCCGACACCGGACTGGACCAGTCGATGGACCAGGGAATCGATGAAGGTGTCGCCCCGCCACCGGACGCGGCCGACGGTGAAGCCATGATCAAGGATCTGCCCGTAAAGGATCTGCCCGTAGACGTAATCGACGACGAAGGGCCAATCCAGGACACCGGGAATGACACGCAGGTCGTGAACTTCGGGTTCGACGTCAGGGTGCCGCAGGAACACACCGTTCCCTGTGACGACAACCCGTTCGGCCCCAAAGAGTTGGTGACCTGGGACCAGGACTGGATCTGCACCTTCGATTACGACGGGACATCCGGATATGTGTACGTCCAGTCAACGCCGACCGGCTGCTTCGTGACCATGGGCGCCAACCCAGTGTACCAATCCCCCGGGGCCTGGATGTCAATCGACGGGACAGTCACGCCGATTGACGGCGCGTATTACGACTGGGGCGGAAACCACCACAACGACTGGCTTGAGTTCAACCACGACGGCAACCATTTCAAGTTCTACCACTCATCGTTCGGCGTGGGGTGGCGCAAGTGCCAGGACATGGACTGCTTCCAGGTCTACGACGCAACGGGCGCGACCCTTCAGAAGGACGGATGCGCCAAGGACCGCGCCCTGCCCGCGACCTGCGTGTTGGTCGAACACGACGGGACCGTGCCCGAGTTCGCGGACGTCTCGCAACTCCCCTCGGACCAATGGCCCTGCCCCGGCGATCCTAATTACAGGTAACTCCCAAGACCCCTTGTTGCAGGACCTTGGGTCTGGTGATTTTGGGTCTGGTGATTTCGGCGAAGGACTTTCGGCCGGAACAATCCGTCTCCCCATTTGTTTCTTGAAAGGGGATGCCGGTTCGGGAGACGGGGCGTGGACTATCCAGGACAGAGGACGGATGACTCACGGGGCATTGGCCGGATGTATTCCCTCGGCTGGCGCATGGGGGTCAGTACGGCCCTGGCAGTAACCATGGTTCTGGGGATACTGACCTTCATCCAACTGCGTCAAGAGATTCTAAGAAGCCGGGAGGAAATGGTGGCATTGCTGGACGAGGCCATGGTGCCTCTGCTGGCAGAGTTGGAGTCGGCCCCTTCCTTTGCCGCGGCCCAAAAGCGCCTGGATCGATTTCAACGGATATACAAGCGGCAAGGCATGCCCAGGTTGCACTTCCGCCTGCAGGGCTCTGAGGAGCGGAACATCGGCCCATCTTTCCCGGGGGATCAAGCATCCAGTAAATTGAATACCCTGGCCCGCTCTACATTGCACGGCACGCTGCCTTTGTTTTCACCCATTTTCCCCAATGGAAGCGGCACGCTCTCGGTCTGGCTTGACGATCCATCCTACGGCCGAGAAATAGTACGACGCTGGCAATCCTGGGGCGTTGACCTCTTGGTCACGATATTGAGCGTCCTGGCAGTGCTCCTTTTGGCCCACCATGTCTTGGTCACCCGACCACTTAAGCGACTGATGGACGGGGTGCAACAGATGGAACACGGCTATCTGGATGCCCTGAAATCCACGGGCGGCGCCCGGGAATGGCGCGCGCTCGCATCAGGCATCCGACACCTGGGCGCCGAATTGGAACATACGGTACGAAGCCTTGTCGAAGCAGAGCGCCGCGCCCTGATGGTCCCGCCGGGCATCAAACCGGTCACTGCCGGTCAGGGCCGGGAAGAGGGAAACACCGATCCGGCGCGGCCCACGGAAACCGGAGAAGATGGCTCACAGGGTCAAGGAGATCGCGTCAGGGAGATCAAACACCATCTGCGCACCAAGTGCCGACTTATCGAGACTCAGAATCCAGACGACCCGCTGGTCCGCATGTACGCAAAAGAGGCGTGGGAAATGGACGTGGTCGAGGCCGAGCGCATGGGCGAAATTCACCTTAGAAACCGTCTGGACGATGCGGCCTTCTGGGTGCTGCACCCTGATGAAGCGGAAGAGGTGCGCCGATACGTGGCCTCCATCACGAAGTCGCCCATGCAATGGGTATTGGATCGGGAGGCCCGGATCCGGCAGGTTCTGCGCGACCATGATGTGCCGCTGATGGAACTCCAACGCAGAACCAAACATCTGGCCGGAATCTGGCGCAAAGCACAGGTATTGGGGCTACCCGTGGATCAGGTACAGGACGTGTTCGGCTTTCGCGTCATAGTACCGGAGGAGGAGGACTGCTACCGGGCACTGGACGCGATCCACCGCTCCTTCCAAGCCCAGTTTCTGAGTTTCAAAGACTATATTGCTCATCCAAAGAAGAACGGATATCAAAGCATCCATACTCACTTGCTTGAAACGGACGGACTCAAATACGAAGTTCAGATTCGGTCCAGAGCCATGCATGAACGGACCGAGCAAGGCCCAGTCTCTCACTGGCAGTACAGAAAAAGACGACTGGCCGGGTCAAATCGCTCGAAACGATGGCACGGTTGAGGCTGCCGTCCAGGCATATGATTGGATTTCGGGAATGGTCACGAAAGGACCTCGGGATTGACAAGGTTCGCGGGACGCTTTCCGGCCAGGCCCGCCAGGAGGTTTTCGGCCGCCATCACGGCCATGCGCGCTCGCGTGGAGTATGACGCACTGCCGATATGGGGCACAACCAGGCAGTTCCCCAGCAAGACCAGAGGGTGACCAGCTGGAAGAGGTTCGGGGTCGGTTACGTCAAGGGCAGCGCCCGCTATCGCGCCATCGCTCAAGGCTTCGACCAGGGCGTCGGTGTTCACCACCGCCCCCCGCGCAGTATTTATGAGGATAGCGGTCCGCTTCATGCGATCCAAGGCATTGCGGTCGATCAGGTGATGGGTATCAGGGGTGTGCGGCACATGCAGGCTGACGAAATCGGACCGATCCAGGAGGTCATTCAGGGTTTCACAACGACTGACGCCTTTCGGCAACACGTCATCGCGCGGGACGCCGCGGTTGAAATACAGGACATCCATGTCAAAGCCCAGCGCGCGTCTGGCCATGGCCGAGCCTATCCGTCCCAACCCCACGATGCCGAGAGTCGCGCCGTACACGTCATGGCCCCTGAGCGTCATTGGCCCCCAGGTCTTCCATAGCCCCTTGCGGACATTGTCGATGCCCTCCGGGATCCTCCTTGCCGCTGCCATCAGGAGGGCAAAGGCCAGGTCCGCGGTGGCCTCGGTCAGTACGCCCGGCGTGTTGGTCACCAGGATCCCCCTGCGAGTGGCCTCCGCCACGTCGATGTTGTCAAATCCAACGGCATAGCTGCTTATGACCTTCAGGCCCGGTCCCGCCGCGTCCATGACCTCGGCGTCGATGGGATCGGACAGCATGCACAGGACGCCGTCCGCGCCCCGCACCCTTTTCAGCACCTCGCCGCGCGACGGTGGAAGGCCGTCGGGCCACACGTCCGCCTCGCACCCCGACCTGACCAGATCCAGGCCATCGTTGGGGATGACCCTGGAAACGAATACCTTCGGCCTGCTCATGAGTGCCCTACCTCCACGTAGATTGCCCTGAAGTCGCTGACATTGGTGCCCGTGGGTCCGGTGATCACCAGGTCGCCCAGCGCATCGAAAAAACCGTACGAATCGTTCGTGTCCAGGCATGCCGTGGCGTTTATCCCGGATGCCGCGGCCCTTGCCAGCGTGTCCGGCAGCACCACCGCGCCCGCGTTGTCCCCGGTCCCGTCGATCCCGTCGGTGTCGCACGCCAGCGCGCTTATTCCGGGCGTACCCTGCAGGCCCAAGGCCAGCGCCAGAAGGAACTCGCTGTTGTTGCCGCCGCGTCCCTTCCCTTTTACCGTAACCGTGGTTTCGCCCCCTGACAGGACCACGCACGGGGGCCTCACGGGTCCGGCACCCCCGGCCAGTTTCAGTGCAATAGCGGCGTGGGCGTACCCCGTCATCCGCGCCTCGCCCTCGATCGCGGGACCCAGGATGTAGGGCTCGACACCTGATTGGCGCGCGGCGGCGGCCGCCGCTTCCAGGGACTGCAAAGGCGTGGCGATCAGACGAAACTCCGCCCGGCTGATCTGCTGATCACCTGGCTTGGGCGTCTCTTGTGCGGCTGAAAGCAGATGCCTTGCAACGGCCTCG
>JAADHL010000214.1 GCA_013151875.1 Deltaproteobacteria bacterium | reverse complement strand
CGGTGGAGTGCGGGAAGGGCGGGGACCCAACGTGTTCGACGGACCCGGGCGGTTCCATGGACCAGTCCACGGTCGAGGTGTGCAACGGCCTTGATGATGACTGCAACGGGATTGCCGATGACGGCCTGACATATGACGGCATCGAATTGGGGATGCCATGCGACGGCGTGGGTGAATGCGGCGGTGGAGTGCGGGAAGGGCGGGGACCCAACGTGTTCGACGGACCCGGGCGGTTCCATGGACCAGTCCACGGTCGAGGTGTGCAACGGCCTCGATGATGACTGCGACGGGATCACGGACGATGACGCGTTGGTGACTGGTTCCCCTTCGGAAAAATGCCAGGCGAAAGGTGTCTGCGCCACCCATGCGGACAAGTCCAGACTGGTCTGCGTGGACGGGAAGGAAACCTGCGACTATTCAGACGTGCCGGGCTACTCCGGAAAACAGGAGGCGGTCTGCGGCGGCGAGGACGATGACTGCGACGGAACCGCGGATGAGGATTTCTGGATCATGGACCCGTCCGCCGGCAAGGTCTATGTGGGGGGGGCGTGCGGGGTCGGCAAGTGCGCTCAAGGCGAGGTGGAGTGCGCATCCGGGGGAAAATTCGCAACCTGCTCGACGCTTGTTCTTTCCTCGCCCGAGGTCTGCAATCAGGTGGACGACGACTGCGACGGGGCGGTGGACAACGGCCTTCCCAAGGCCTTCGCCCCGGGCGCGGTTCAGGTCTCGGCAGGCGAACCGGTGCCTAGAGCCGCGGCCGCCCTCGTTTACCATGAACCAACGCAGTCGCTCTATATCTACGGTGGCGCAGGCAGGGTGGGCGCCGACACTCACGTGACCCTCGGCCTGTCGGATTTCTGGCGATTTTCTATCCAGACCCACAGTTTTCACAGGCTGGCTGGCGGCGCTCCCGGACCGAGGTCCGGGGCAACCCTGATCTCGGACCCGGCAGGGTCGCGACTCATATTGGTCGGAGGACTTCCGGCAGGGTCGGATGAGGGTGCGCTGTGGGCGTACAGGCTGGACGACGGGCAATGGGTCGAAGTCCCGGCGCAGGTTTCTCAGTCGGGCAGTATGGGAGTGGCCCTGGACCCGGTTTCATGGTCGCTGATCATTGTAAAGACGGATGCAACGGGCCCGAGAGGTCTGATTGTCTCCCTGGACAGTCTGGACGTGGAGCCCATGGACCTGGACCTGCCGTACCGCAGGGATGCCGCGACGGCTTTCGACCACGCAACCGGGACCCTGTTCATATCCGGAGGGTACGATGAACTGGGCCTCCCCACCAGCGACCTTTTTGCCGTGGAACCCAATGGGGATGTATCAACGGTGCTGGCCGAAGGGGACCTCCCGCCGCGCGCCCGGCACGCGATTACCGTTATGGGTGATGGTTCGCTGTTGCTGGTAGGCGGAGTGCAGACAGGGGGCGTGGTCAGTTCCGACGTGTTCAGGGTCTTTCCGGAAACGGGTCAGGTCGATCAGGTCGGGGCCGCCTCGCCTCCAGGGCTTCAGATGCCTTCCCTGGAATCCAGCGGTCAGGTCGCATGGCTCTATTCCGGCATGGACGAGGACGGCCATGGCTTCAGACCGGTCATGAGGTACGATGCCGACGCGGTCCAGTGGACCAGCGAACTCCTCCAGGTGGCGCCTTCAGGAAGGCAGTCGGGGACCATGTCCGTTATTGAGGGCGACAGGACCGCGTACATGTTCGGTGGCTTCACCCAGGACATCGCGTCATCCCATTCCATCGTGGACATCTGGTCCATGTCCCTGGTGAACGGCACGTACAAAAAACTTCCCATGGAAGGCGAACTGCCGGTGCTGATCAGGGGCGCCGCGGCCGTGGACGAGGCTGCTCGGGCCGTCTACCTGTATGGGGGATACACGGGACCGCCGGACGAGGGAGGGGAACTCACCTCCAGGTTCCTGAGATTCGATCCGGATGAGCCATTGATCACCAACCTGTCCGCTCCCGGCGACCCTGGGCCGAGGTCCGGGCACTCCCTGATATGGACCGGCAGCCAGGGTAAGCTCCTTCTGTATGGCGGCGCCGACGATACCGGGATTCTGGGTGACGTCTGGTCATGGAGCGAAGGCGTTGGTTGGGCCGAGCTTGCGGCGATTCCGCATCCCAGACAAGGCCACGCCGCATTCTGGGACCATCAGACGCAGCGGATGCTGGCCGTCGGCGGCGATCAGGTCGGAAAGGACCAGGTGGGCACGCTCGCGGCATTCGATCCCGTTTACCATACCTGGTCGGAACTGGCCCAACACCCCCTTCTTGCATCGACGCATGGGGCCGCCTTTTTCGACCGCCAGTCCCGCACGATAATGTTTTTGCCGGGTGATGGCGGAACCGCGGCCCTGGTCATGACCCTGGATGAGATGGGTGACGTTGCCGTTGATGAGGTCGCTTTGTCCCCCGCGCCACCGGCCCGGGGCGCGCTGTTTTTCTATGATCCGTTTGGACGGAGGGCCTTTCTGCAGGGTGGCGCCATACCGGAAATGGGCACGGTTTCAGAGACGTGGGAGATCCCTCAATTCTGTCCATGACCCCGTTGACAGATTTCAGGATTGATGATGAACGATGCAGCGAGGACCGTTCCCCTGACCATGGTCGTGTTCGACCTTGATGATACATTGTACCCGGAGGTCCAGTTCGTCAGGGGAGGGATAATGGCTGCCGGCGCGCGTCTGGACGGGATACTGGGGCGCAGAACGAACGCGGGAGAGGTGTTCGGCGACATGCTGAGGCGATACGGCGTGGCCAAGGTGTTCGACAGGGGACTGGATGCCCTGGGGATCGATGTCGATTCCGGGTTCGTCGGGGAACTGGTCAGGGCCTTCAGGGACCACGAGCCGAGCCTGACTCCATACCCGGGAATACCCGAACTGCTGCATGGACTTGTCGAACATGGCGTCCGGCTGGGCCTGATTTCCGACGGACCGGCGCAGGTGCAACGCAACAAGTGGTCCGCGTTGGGCCTGGACGTCCCCTTTGAAGTCGTGCTGTTCACCGATGAGTTGGGGGGGCGGGACACCTGGAAACCGGACCCCGCCGCGTTCGTGGAGGTCCAGCGCAGGACGGGGTTGTCAGGAATGGCCCTGGCCATGGTCGGCGATCGCCCGGAAAAGGACTTCCCGGCAGCGGACGCCCTGGGTTGGCGTACTCTCAGGGTGCGTCATGCCGGGTCATACCACGCAGCGGATCCGGACACGCGCGACGGCCGGCCCGAGGCGCGGGACGTGACGCAAATGGAGAAGGTGTTGCTTGGATGGCTGGCGGGCTTTGACTGAAACCGCGAAACAATGAACTGGAGGAAACATGGCTTCAAAGGATTACAGACACGCTCACGACCTGGGGATCGACGAGGCCAGAAACCGCCTGGAACCCGCGATGAAGAAACTGGCGGACAAGTACGGTCTGGAGGTCGTCGAGGAGGGCAAGGATCGGATTCATCTGAAACGGTCCGGGATTGACGCGACGATCTCCATCGGCGAGAACGAGGTCGTGACCACCATCGAATTGAGCTGGGTTCTTGAAAGGACCCTGCGTGGCACCATAGAGGCCAGTCTCGCCGCAAAGATCCCGAAACTGCTGAAGGCGTGAGCGGGCATCCGAAGGGAATCGGGATGACGGAAGTCCATTCAATCCTGGATCTTTCGGCCCATTGACGATGGACCATGGCCTGTAGCTCGAGGACGCCACATGACCCTGACCCTGAACGAGATCGAAGCCGTCATCCAGGAACTGGACCGAATCCTGGTCGGAGGGCGGCTGTCGGGCGCCTTTTTGGAGGATGACGAGACGCTGGTCCTGGCCGTGCGCAGGAAAAGCGCCGAGCACTTTGTCCTGATAAGCGCGCGTCATCACCTGGCCAGGATTCACCTGACCGAACACTCGCCCGCGACCGGGCACGAGCGGCGCAGGCCGGCCGGAAGCCTCGCCGACGTTCTGAATCACCTTGCCGGCGCCGAGATCAGGCGTGTCAAACGATGGTTTGAAGACAGGGTGGTCGCCATGACATTCATGCTGGAGGGGGAAAAACGAACCCTGCTGTTCGAGTGCTCCGGCCAGCACCCGAACGTATTCCTGTTGGACCCGCGGGGCGTGATCCTTGCCATACTGAAACCGACCAGGTCCCGAAAGCGGGACCTCAGGCCGGGCTTGCCTTACGCCCAGCCGTTGCATCGCGCCACGGACCCGATGGGTTCCCTGCGGTTTCTGGGTTCCGAAGGGGGACTCAGCGCGGAGATCGAGGCCTACTACGACGGCATGGTCACCGGCCGGCCGCGCAGGTTGGTGTCGGTGACCCCGCCTGAACGCAGGAAGAAGCCGTCCCGACCCTGAGGTTTCGTCAGTCGGCTACAGTCCAGGTCTTTCCAAGCGTGCCGTGTTTGACCGAAGTGCGTCCGCGGCGGCCCTTTGCGTCCGAAAGGCTCAGGAAATAGGTGACGTCCAGTCCCTTGCGTCCCTGTTTGGCCTGTTTGGACGCGATGAAGCCGGTTGCGCCTTTGTAGGTTCCGGACAACATCCTGACGTTGGTGCCCCTCGCAAGCATCTCCGAGGGGTCTATTTCCTTCTTGCGTCGTTTGCGCCGCTTGGGGCGCCCGCTGGTTATCGGGGTCTCGAAGTACAGGAATGGACGCGCCTGGTCGTGCAGTTCGAATTTTTGCAGCATTTCCCGGGTGCTGTCCTCGCCTATTTTGAGGTAAAGAACCGATAGAAGGCTCTTGACCAGCCTGGTGCTTCGGCGCTTGTCTTCACTGACCCGGTCCATTTCCTTGTCGACCTTTGCGTATTCCTCCAGCGCGGTCTTGAGTTCGCTGATATAAAAATCCTCTTTGGGGCCGCTGTACATGATGTCCTCCTTGTTTGAACGATCCGAATCCGGTTCATCGCCGGACTAATATAATCTAACTCATGTGCAGTCTTAATATCAAATCATATTATCCTTCTTCGAAGGGAAGCTGACGGCGGGTTCTACTTGGGTTGGTATACCCAGATCGTGAAGAAATTGACGTCCCTGTCGGCCTTGGACGGAGTCAGATCCACGCGCAGTATGGGCTCCACGACCAGGTCGGCGGGAATGACGTACGGCCAGTTGCGCCACCTGAACCTCATGTCGTTGCCGGGCACCGCAAGGTCGGGCGCCTTCTTGCCGTTGACATGGACCTCGCATTCGTAGTCGCCGCGAACGTAGTCGATACGCATCACCACCAGCACGTCCCGGTTGGGTTCGATGTTCATCACCTCGAAGCTGCAATGACCGCCCTCGAAGTGCACCCCGACGTCCTCTATGACGGTTCCGTCGGGATACTTGAGCTTTTGGCGCGAACGGTATCGGTCGCGTTCGTCCGAGATCAGGAAGTGGTGCGATTTTTCGGACTTCTCGTCGAAGATATCCAGCAGGTCCACCCGCTTGAATTCCCTGCCCTCCACGGACAGGTTCTTGGGGAAGTCAGCGCTCCTGACCTTGATTTTTTCCCAGATGACGTCGCTGGGGACCTCGGCTTTTCTGCCTTTCTTCCTGGGGCGCAGCGCCTGAGCGAACAGGGAACGCAGCGCCTCGGTGGCGTTTTTCTGCGTGGTCAGGATGTCCACCAACAGTTCCATGGTATAGCGGCGGTCCATCTTGACGCTTTCCACGTTCCATTTGAATGTACCGAACTCCTTCTTTTTGGAAAGGTCCTTGTGGTCCTTTTCCACCTCTTCGATGACGGACTTCTGAAGCGTCAGCACAGTGGACATCAACTGGAAGATGTTGCGGTAGTCCACGTACCCCGACACCAACAGCATCTCGAGGGTGATTACCGAGTGGAGCACGTCAAGGGCCGTGCCCACGCCAAGGACGTGGGCCATGTGGGAGTACACCTGTTGCTTGGCCGTCAGCAGTTCGTGCAGCTCGGCGCGCACCATGGGGCTCAGGAACGAGCCGGACACGCCCGCGACCGGCACGTAGCGCAAGTCTATCTCGTTGGGTCGGGGGTTCATGGGGTCCAGGGAATCCTTGATCTGCTTGACGCCCTTGTCCAGCGCGATCCTGGCCAGTTCCACCTCCTGCTCCAGGTCGGGCTCGCGGGCGGTCACCTCGATCTTGGCGCCTTCCTCGATCCTTTTGTGACCCTTGAACTGGATATTTTCCTTGTAGGCCACGAAATCGGTCGGTTCCTCGGTGTACGAAACAACCACGTACACCGTCTGAGGCAGTCGGTAATCCTTGGGGTTTATCGTCTTGATCATCGGTTCAGGCACAAAGATGTCCCGCCCGCTTCCGTCCACGGCGTAGCCGGCCGCCACCTCCACGTTGAGGTCGCCGCGACCACGCTGGCTCACCCTCAGACCCCCGAGGAACTGGGGCACGACCCCGGGCGCGTGCAACACCCGGTTGTGCAGGGTGCGTTTCGCGATGTGGTAACGCTCTCCGTCGTTCCAGTCTTCCTCGGTGGTCAGGAATCCCCTGAAGAAGTTCAGACGCTTGAAGGACCCGGTCTCGTCAGCCATGTGCGTTCTCCTGTGTCTTCAGCCCGATACCGGATGACACGCCGACCCTCATCAGGCCGGTGTCTTCCGTCACACCCTGCTTTCCCGCGAACTGCAGGAAGTAATTGGTGTTGGCCGGTTTCTCGGTTTCGATTACGTGGTGCAGCCTCACCAGGGACGACTCATCGATCTCTTCGTAACTGATGGGCACCTTCACCACGAAGGTGTGACTCATCGAAACCTCGGGAAGGACCATCGTGTCCATCCCGATGGCCGACGTCACGCCAATGCGCAGGCCCCGGTAGGGCCAGCGGTTCTCCTCTATTTCCACGTCGATGTCCGTGAACAGCTTTACCATCCTGATTATGGCCGACTTCGTGCCACGCATGCGATACAGGACGGCGGCCTCTTTCAGAATTCTGCGGCGGCGTTCCTCGCTCATGGATTCGTCGAACGAGATGGCGAACCAGGATGCCAGCCAGGACAGCGTTTCGGGTGGGGTGGCGTAGGGGTTGAACAGTTCGTGCATCGAGTCCAGCCGCCGCGATACGCCGTCGTGCAGATGCTGGATGATCCACAGGAAGTCCCTCAAAAAGGTGGTTTCGCCGGGTTCCCTGGGCTGGTATACCGACGGCAGGTATCTTATCAGGCTGTTCCTGGCGACCCTGACCTCGACCGGCCTGTCCTCCTCCAGCAGGCTCCCCCGCGCGGGCGTCTGGTCGAGTACCCGGTCCTTTGGCTCGTACGACTCCTCGTAAACGACCCGCGCACCTGCGAAGCCCGCGTTTTTCAACACCTTCTCGGCGATGGGTAAAGGAAGGCCCACCACGTCCGGCACCGGCAGGTTTCTGGCGCGCCCCTCCATCACAGAATCCTCTCGTGGGCCCGCTCGTTGACCGTGACCTCCACCACGAACGGCAATTCATCCTCATCCAGCCGCACGTAGTCCATGTCCATCTCGGTGTCCAGGTCGATGATGGACACCTTGTCCACGAAGTCCACGCCCCCGACCTCTTCGCATACGTGATAAATGTCGGTCTTGGAAACAGGGCGCCCGAACGGCCATCCCCGCCGGTTCTTGCCGCCGCGCAGCGGGTGAAAGAATTCCTTGACCCGTTGAGTGATTGCCGATTTGACCGCTTCCGAGCTGCCCGCCGCCTGCCTGATGACCGATACCGAGACGTTCAGGTTGCGATATCGCGGGCGGACCACGTGCACGATGGTGGACACCAGCTTGTGGGCGTCGAGTTCCTGCTTGACCCGGCGCATCAGTTCAGTGCTGGGCAACGGCTTGACAGCGTCGCCGCCGTCCGATGCCGACGAAGCCATCTTCGGCACCAGCACCACCGTGACCTCGCCCTCGCGGCCCTTGCAAGGGATGCACCGGGCGCGCGCCACGGAAGTAGATGCCTGGCGCGCGATCCATTCGTAGTCCTCGGCGGTGACGGCCCTGTACCGGCTCCTGAACAGGTGTGGTGCTCGGGACTTGATCTCCTCTACCGTTTCCATGTCGGCGCCCCCGCCCGCCGGCATCATGTTTTCCACCGACTCGATGAAGGTCAGGGACTGTTTCATGACCGTCAGACTGTGCGAGGCCACGTTGCCTTCCATGCCGCCTCCGACCTGGAACATGTCCAGCCTGACGTTTCTGTCGCCCTTCGGTGGGATGAGCCCGTGGATGCCGTCGCCGAACGACAATTGTCCGGTCACGATGTCCTTGACGTAGTGCCGCGCGCCCGCCGGGGACTCGTACAGGTCGTCCACCTCGTGCCAGCGAATCCAGAACCCCTTTCCCTCCGGGTCCTCGCGGATCGCGTCGTCCCCCTCGGCCTCCGTGATGGCGATGATCTCGTCCCGCGAGGGTTCATCCCGTTCGAGGACCACCACCCTCTGTCCGGGCAGTACGGGACCGGGAGGCAGTTTGAATACCTGATTGGGCGTTCCCTGGGAGGAACCCAGCACCGTGTTGCCGAAAGTGGTCAGGTTGCGGGCATACACCGAGTTCAGCAGAACCCCCTGGATACGCGGCGGTTCCACGTACCCGCCCATCTCCAGCCGCGCCCTGATGAAGTACAGGTTTTCGCCGAACCGTTTGGTCTTTTTGAAATCGGAGGGGCCGGCAAAGCGTACGAAACCGGACTGGACGAATCCGCGGGTTTCGTCCTCTGGGAAAAGATTGACCCAGTTCCGCCCGTTGAAGTATTCCCACACGACAACCACCGGCATATCCGCGCGGTCCGTGGGCAGAGGGTCGCGCACCCCGGATTCATCCCTAAGCCGGAAATAGACCTGGATTTCCTCGTTGGGGAACGAATCCTCAAATCCCACGTACAGGGTGGGACTGGCCTCGGTCACGGGAGACAGGGCCTGAAAGGGCTTCAACTCGGTACGGGCCGCCTCGGAGTGGTCCGCGAACACGCCGTCGTTTTCCGACACCACGAACTCCAGCGGCCTCTCCTCCTGTTCGAAACGCAGCGTGAGGTCGCGCAGGGTCGGGGAGCGAAGTGGCCTGTCCTCGCTGAAGACCCACTTGTCGCCGTCCAGTTCGTAGGTGCCGGCAACGCCGTAGTCTCCCGTTTCGATGCGGCAGCGGATATACAGACCCTCATCTCCGTTTACCTCGGTCGGACCCAGGTCGTCGGGAACTGTGAAGGAAACCGTGCCGGACCTGGTCAGCGCCCTCGTAGTGTCCTGAAAGGATGCGCCTTTGGCGACGTCAATCTTTTCATCCTCCCAGGCGCAGCGCGCCAGAAGCCTCCATTTTTTCGTGCGG
>JAADHL010000348.1 GCA_013151875.1 Deltaproteobacteria bacterium | reverse complement strand
CGATGAAGAAAAAAAAGACCCTTGAGGCCCCCTTCGATCCGGCCCCGGTGGAGGCCATCCTTTCCGGATACCCCGCTGAAGAGCCTTCCCTTGTCCAGGTGCTGCTGGACGTGCAGGAAAAGTACAACTACCTGCCGCGCGACGCCTTGAAAATGGTCGCACAGGCCCTGTCGGTGCCCCTGGCAAAGGTCCACTCCGTGGCCACGTTCTACAAGACCTTCTCGCTCGATCCCCAGGGCAGACATCTGGTGCACGTGTGCATGGGCACCGCCTGCCACATCCGCGGCGCGGGCCAGTTGATGGAAGAGGCCGGGCGGCGCCTGGACCTCGACTCCACGGGTACCACGAAAGACATGGAATACACGATAAAGACGGTTAACTGCGTAGGGGCCTGCGCCCTGGCCCCGGTGGTGATCGTGGACGGCCGTTACCACGGCAAGACCCAGCCGAACAACCTTGCGGGGGTGCTCGGCCTGGGGAAGGGGGAGGGCCGCCATGCCGAATAAGCCCATGGAACGGTTCGAGGCCTTTCAGGTGCGTGCCGGCGAAAAGGCCGCTGGATTCAAGACCAGGGTCATGGTCTGCTGCGGACCCGGGTGCCTGGCGAACGGGTCGCAGGACGTGGCCGAGGCGTTCGAGAGGGAACTGAAGAAAAAGGGTCTTCTGAAGGGGCGAAAGGGGATAGCCGCCGGAAAGACCGGCTGCCACGGCCTGTGCGAGGCAGGGCCCCTGGTCGCGATCGAGCCGGCCGGGGTCCTGTATACCAGGGTCAAGCCGACGAACGTCAAGGACATCGTTGAAAAGACCGTGCAAAAGGGCGAGGTCATCGAGCGCCTGCTGTACAGGGACGGTAAGAAGGGGCCTCGGATTCCGAAATACAAGGACATACCGTTCTATTCGAACCAGGTCAGGGTCTCGCTGCGCAATGTGGGGCGGGTGGACCCCTTCGACCTGGAGGACGCTGTCGCCAACGGCGCGTATTCCGGCCTGGCAAGGGCCCTGAACAAGATGACGCCGGACGGGGTCATCAAGGAAATCACGAACTCAGGACTGAGGGGCCGGGGCGGGGCGGGTTTCGCCACGGGAAAGAAGTGGCGGGCGTGCCGCGACGCGACGGACGACCGCAAGTTCGTCATCTGCAACGGCGACGAGGGCGACCCGGGCGCGTTCAAGGACCGGGCCATCATGGAGGGGGACCCCCACTCGGTCCTGGAGGGGATGATCATCGGGGCCTTTGCCGTCGGGGCCCATGAGGGCTACATCTACGTGCGCCACGAGTATCCCCTGGCCGTGGTCAGCCTTCAGGCCGCGATCAACGACGCCCGCGAGGCGGGCCTGCAAGGACATCCTGGGCAGCGGTTTCGACTTTGATATCCGCATCTCGCGCGGGGGCGGGGCGTTCGTGTGCGGTGAATCGTCGGCCCTGATGAGGTCCATCGAGGGAAAGGTGGGCGAACCCCGGGCAAAGTACGTGCACGCGACGGATCGGGGTCTGTTCGACCTCCCCACGGTCCTGAACAACGTGGAGACATGGTCCCACGTTGGCGCAATCCTGCAAAAAGGCGCCGAATGGTTCGCGGCCATGGGCACGAAACGCTCCAAGGGCGCCAAGGCATTCTCGCTGGTGGGCAAGGTCCGCAACACCGGGCTCATCGAGCTGCCCATGGGCACGTCCCTGCGACGGATCATCTACGACATAGGCGGCGGCATCCAGGGAGATCGCCCGTTCAAGGCGGTGCAGACCGGGGGACCGTCGGGCGGGGTGATACCGGAGTCCCTGCTGGACCTGCCGGTGGACTACGAAGAACTGGTAAAGAACGGGTCCATGATGGGTTCGGGCGGCATGATCGTCATGGACGACCGCACCTGCATGGTGGACGTGGCACGCTACTTCATCAACTTCCTGATCGAAGAGTCGTGCGGCAAGTGCGTGCCGTGCCGCGAGGGGCTGAAGCAGATGAGGATCCTTCTGGACGGCCTGTGCAGCGGGAAGGGCCAAGAAGGGGACATAAAGCGCATCGAGCGCCTGGCCGCTGGCATGAAGCTGGGCAGCCTGTGCGATCTGGGCAGGTCCGCCACCAACCCGGTGCTGTCCACGTTGAAGCACTTCAGGTCCGAATACGAGGCCCATATCAGGGACAAGGCCTGCCCGGCCGGGGTGTGCCGCGACCTTACGGCCTTCGAGATCCTCCCCGAAGCGTGCGACGGGTGCCACCTGTGCGTCAAGGCCTGCCCCGTGGACGCCATCGAAGGCCGTCCAAAAAAGACCCATGCCATCGACCAGGACAAATGCATCTCGTGCGGGGAGTGCTTCAACGTGTGCCCCATAGACGCGATCCGACACTTCCCGAAGACCGAGCAGGAGGTGGCCTGATGCCCTTCGTGACGATAGATGGAAAAAAGGTGAAGGCGCGCGAACTTCGTGCTGGAGGCGGCGAGGCAGGCCGGCATCCGGATCCCCACCCTCTGCCACCACGAGGCCCTGGAGCCCTACGGTGGGTGTCGCCTGTGCGTGGTGGACGTAACCAGGCCCGAATGGGACGGCTGGAACAAGCTGGTGGTGGCCTGCCTGTATCCCGTCGAGGATGGGCTCATCGTTCACACCGACACCGAACGGGTGATGGAGACCCGCCGGGTGGTGTTGGACCTTTTGCTGGCGCGCAGCCCCAATACGCCACTGATTCGCGATCTGGCCAGGGAATACGGCATCGACCGGACATCCTACGAGGTCAACCCGGAACCCACCGACTGCATCCTGTGCGGGCTGTGCACCCGGGTCTGCGACCATATCGGGGTGTCGGCGATCAGCGCGGCCAACCGGGGCGCTGGTCGCGAGATTGCCCCGCCATTCATGGAGGACGCGCCGCCCGACTGCATCGGGTGCCTGGCGTGCGCCGAGGTCTGCCCCACGGACCACATCACGTACACCCAGACCATCGGGACCCGGACCATCTGGGGCAAGACTTTCGAGATGCTGCGCTGCCCCGAATGCGGCAGGGCGCATATCACAAGAGAGCAGGCGGCCTTCGAGGCTCGGCGCAACAAGGTGCCGGAGTCCTACTTTGAGTATTGCGACGAGTGCAAGCGTAAAAAGACCGCCGGGACCATCCGAGGTCTGTCCCGGACAGGATAGGAGTACGAACATGGAGCGGATTTTCCTGGTGACCGCGGACGCCTGCATCGCCTGCGGTAAGTGCGAGCTGGCCTGCGCCTTCGCCCACGGGAGCCAGAAGAGGCCGGCAAAGAGCCGTATCAACATCTTCAGGCGGGGACCCGAACTGGGTACGCCCGTGGTATGCCTCCAATGCCACGAGGCCGCGTGCGAGGCCGTCTGCCCCACCAAGGCCCTGGTGCGCAATGCAGAAACGGGGGCCATTGAAATGGTCCGCGAACGGTGCATCCAGTGCCGCTTGTGCGTGGCGGCCTGTCCGTTCGGAAACATGCTGTGGGACGAGGCGTGGCATTGCGTCCAAAAGTGCGACCTGTGCGGAGGGGAGCCCAGGTGCGTCCCC
>JAADHL010000277.1 GCA_013151875.1 Deltaproteobacteria bacterium | reverse complement strand
CCGGATCGACCCGGTGATGAGCGGCGATGGACACGCCATCGGCATCGATCAGGTCGCCCTTTTACCCTGAACTCCGTACCGCCAATGGATGCTCACGTTTCCGTGGGAAATCCCCGTCCTCGCCCATCCACTGGAGAAACATGGAATCGAGCTGAATTGGACTCACACCCGGAACACATCCAATGCTCCCGAGCGAATCATGGCCTCTTGAACCGCGTCTTCATGTCCGTTTTCAACGAGAGCCAGGGCGCATCCACCCAGACCGGCTCCGGTGAGTTTTGCGCCCAGCGCGCCCGCTGATTCGGCCGATTCGACCATCAGGTCGAGCGAGGGGCAAGATACGCCCGTCTCGGCGAGCATCCGGTGAAAACGGGACAGGACTTCGCCGGCAATCCGCTCGCTGGAAGGAACGCGGCCTTCGACGGCATCGGCCAATCGGCCCGCCAGGACATGGGCCTCATCAAGCAGCGAATCGAAACGCTTGGGGCTGCACGCGGCAAAGTTCCTTGTCCGGGCAACGGCCTCGGCCGTGCTGCCCTCGGTCGGAACGCGACCCACAAGGATGGCAATCCCCTTGAGCCCCCATGACAGTTCTTGCATCGTGCCGTCCGCAAGGCGCAGCACAGGGCAGCCTGCAACCACCGCCGCCGGGTCCAGACCGCTGGATTTGCCGTGGAACACGTCCTCGATTCGGGTGGCCACTGCGGTGGTGTAATCATTGTCAGCAGCCAATCCGGCCTCCCGGGCCGCCGCGCGCACCATGGCCACTGCCAGCGCCGCGCTGGACCCCAGCCCGACGCCTCTGGGGATCGCGGACCTGATTGCAAAGGGGAAACCGTCTGCTTTGCCGAGGCCGGCGGCTGTTCGGGCGGTATTCCATGCGCGTGCAAGAACGGGATCGCCGCCAGGTTTTTGGGCGGGTTCAAGCAGGAGTCTGAGGGACTCAAGCGGCATCGCAATCGCAGGGGCGTTGTTCAGGACGAAGTGCTCGCCGCACAGGATCAGCTTGGCGCAGGCTTGAGGGGGCTCGATGCGTTCGTTAGTCATCAGTCTTGCGTTTGTGGGGGCGATTCGGACAGCGGGACCTGTTCCCCATTCGTATCCATCATGGGGGCGCGTTTCAGGTCCGCCAGGGTTCGGCTGCCGGTCCCGAACATGACCGCGCGCAGTTCGAACAGAACCGTGTCCAGGGCCTCGTCCAGGCGATCCGACCCCTCCAGAGCGGCTTTCAGAAGGGGCAGGGCCATGGCCCCCGCGCTTGCACCCAGCCTGAGCGCCACCGCCAGGTCCAGACCAGTTCTAAGGCCACCTGAAGCCACGATCCCGGTGCCTGGCATGGCCTTGCGCACGTTGGAGATGGACTGCGCAAGTGAATGGCCCCATCCCGCCAAAGTCACGGAACACCTTGACCTTACCGGGTCTCCGCCCCTCAGACCCTCCACCCTGATCCACGATGTGCCGCCGGTCCCGGCCGTCTCGATCAGGTCGGGATCCACTGCCCTGAGACGCGCCGATGTGGATTCGGAAAACCCGGACCCCACCTCCTTGATGACCAGTGGGAGGTCGAGGGACTGTTTCATCAGCCTCCTGAAGTCCACCAGTCGGTCCAGCAGGCCCTTGAAGCGGGTATCGCCTTCGGGCTGCAAGACCTCCTGCATGGGATTCAGATGGACAATCAGCCCGTCCAGGCGCAGCCTTTCGCACACCGGCGGCAGGCGATCCGGCAGGCGCGGGTCCGCCATCTGGGCGATGCCTATGTTGCCCAGCAGCAGCGGCAGGTCAGGGGCGGCCTTCCTGACGTCGAAAGTGGGCAGACTGTCAGGGTCCTCCAGGGCGGGTCTCAGGGAACCCAGCGCCATTCCACAACCCGACCGGGCCGCTGCGACCGCCAGGCGCGTATTCAGGTCCCTGGCGCCCTGGGTGCCGCCGGTCATGGAGCCGATGAAGAAGGGCCAGCGCAGGTTCCTGCCCAGCAGGGATGCGCCGGTATCCACCTCATCGAAATCAAGGTCCGGCAGGGCATCGTGATCAAAGCGAAACGCATCCAGGCCGTTGTTCGCGTCCCGTGGTTCCACGTCTTCCTCGACGCAGACGCGGATATGTTCCGACTTGCGGCTGATAGTCGACATTGCCACCTCCGACCCGAGTATTATCCAAGCTGGCCGGGCGGGCAAGAACCTTATGGACGGATCCAAACGGTCGGGTCAGAGGAGCTTTCAAAATCATTGGTGAAACAGTACGATCCAAGCGTGAAAACCATCGTACCGGTTTTGCTTTGTATTGCCCTTTCGGCCTCCAGGGCCCAGGCCTACGAGTTCGACCCCGAAATGTGGCAGATTGCCGTGATATCGGAGTTCATGGTCGACCCCAAAGGCGTTGACGCGGGCGTCGGGCAGTGGATCGAGATCCAAAACGATACACTGGAGCCGGTCAACCTTCAGGGCATGGTTCTGGCCACTCTGTCCGGCGGATTTCACGTCATCAGCCCGGCAAAGACCATGGTGCTGAAACCTGGCGCCGTAATGGTTCTTGCCAGGGCGGGTGACGCCGAGGTCAACGGCGGCGTGGATCCGGACTATATCTACGGCGGCGACCTCCTGATGGATCCGGAAGAGGACGTGCTTTTCCTGCTGAAGGCAGGCGCCTTGGTGGACCTTACTGCCTATGGTCCCGAGTCGCTGGACGTAAAAAAGGGTTCGTCCTTTTCGCTGGAACCCCCACCCCTTGGCGGTCAGGTGGCCAAGCAGTGGTGCTACGGCAGAAAGCCCTTCGGCCTCCTGGGAAATCTGGGTACTCCGGGTCAGCAGAATACGTTTTGCGATGACGACGGCGATGGTCTGGCCGAGGACCAGGGAGACTGCGACGACGACAACGCGGCCGTGAACCCACAGGCAGAGGAGGTCTGCAACGGCCTGGATGACGACTGCAACGGCCTGGAGGACGATGGGCTGATCCCGCCTTTCGAATGCCCCGACAAGGGCGTCTGCAACGGCGTTGTGGCCCAGTGTTTTGGGGCCGAGGGCTTTGCTTGCCCCTTTCCTGACACGTATCAGCAGGAAGAAACCATCTGTGACGGCCTGGACAACGATTGCGATGGTCTGACCGACGAGGGCCTGCCGCTTTCCGGCCAGTGCAGGGACAAGGGGGTATGCTCGGGTTCCCAACCGGTATGCAACGGACCCGCCGGCGCCGGCTGCACCTACCCCTCGACGTACGAGGATGTGGAGGTGACCTGCGACGGCCTGGACAACGACTGCGATGGCGAGACGGATGAGGGCTTCAGCCTGGGGGAAACCTGCTTCAGCGGGATCGGCGCATGCGCTGTCAAGGGGATCGGCGTGTGCTCCCAGGACGGAGCGGGTGCTGTTTGCGACGCGATACCCGGAAAATCGGTGGATGAACTGTGCGGGGACGGTCTGGACAATGATTGTGACGGCGCCACTGATGAGGGATTTCCCGTTGCGGAGAATTGCTGGGTTGGGGTCGGCGCATGCTCGGTGCTGGGCAAGTACCGGTGCTCCGACGATGGCCTGGATGTCGTCTGCCAGGCAGTGCCGGGTAATCCCGAAGCCGAGGTCTGCGGGGACGGCGTCGACAACGATTGCGACGGATCAACCGACGAGGACGACTGCGTCTTTCCGGCTCAATCCAGCGGCGGGTGCGTTCAGTCCGGAGCCGGCCCTGGTGGTCGATGGGCCGGGTTGCTCGTGACGGCGCTGATCAGCCTGATGATTCCGGCGGGGATTCGACTGCGTTCGAAAAGCCGTCACCGAGTCTGATTCGATAGCTCCTGCCAAGTATGTTTGAAAGCAGGGATGTCAGGAATGCAAGCGACTCCGTCCGCATGTGGCCCAGGACACGTGAATCCCTTTTTCCGACGGCCTCCAGCACGGCGGTGCTGACAGGCATGCCTCGATGGCCTTCGGCGCATTCCTCGCACAGGACCGCACCGTGCGCGACCAGGAAGGCCCTGGGCCTTTCGCTGAACCCTGCGCGACAGGCGGGGCAGGTGGCTGTGTCCGGTGCGTGCCCGATTTGCCCCAGGATGTGCATGCACAGATCGACCAAGGCCGTGTGGGCGGTTGCGGGCGCTTCGTTTTCCAGCATCGAAAGCGCGTTTACGATTCCATCGAACATCTCTGGGCCGGAGGGGGCGTCCCTCAAAAGGTCCCTGCTGACGGCCAGCATGGCCTGACCGGTCTCGAGACGCGTGAGGTCTTCCAGAATTCCAGGAAACTGGCGGGTGGCCTCCGCGCCGATCAGGGTGGACAGCTTTCCCTCGGGTTTCAGCTTGAGATTGGCTGAAAAGACCACGAACAGGTCCAGCGCGCCACCATAGCGGCGCCGGCTCCCCATGGCTGAACGGGCCATGGCGGACACCATCCCGTGTTCGCGTGTAAGCAAGGTCAGGATGAGGTCGCGTTCGGAGTATGGGACCATGTTCAGGATCATGGCCGGCGAGATTGCGTCAGCCATTTGGCAGACCGCCCGGAACGTACCGGGTGGGGGTGGACTGAGACTTGTTCATGGACAGGCCGTCATTTCCGCCCGTCCCGGCCAGGAGCACCGCCAACATGATTCCGAGGGTGAACACCAGGATGATGGCCATGTATGTCCACGTGAAGGTGCGCCTGGAACTGACCAGGATGTTGGTCGGTCCCGGGTCCGGAATCGGGTGCGGTTTTTCGTTTTGCCGCGCTTTACGGACCACGGTCGCAAGGGTTTCAAGCGCGGGACCGTCATCCAGACCCACGGTCCGACAGTAGTTGACCACAAAGCCTCGCACGAATGCGGCCTCGGGCAGGTCGTGCCACCTTTCCTGTTCCAGCGCCTGCACCGTGCGAACAGGTATTCGCGTAACCTGGGCGATGTCCTTTGCGCTCATTCCGGCCTGCTCGCGGCCGGAAACCAGGTACGATCCTAGTTCTGCCATTGGTGCTGCTTCTCTGTTTCCATCAATCGGAATCTAGCAATGCCGGATCAGGGTGTCAACGCATTTTTATCGGGTCTTTCCGCGCGCGTCGGAAAGAGTTGCAAAAGGATGATGTGAAAGGCAGAATCGTTAAGCGATGACCGGTTCCGAACACGAAAAACTCCACGATGAAGTTCCTGAGAAGGACATGGACGAGCTGATGTCCAGGCTGGCCTTGATCCGCGCCCAGGTCGAGGCGGACGCGCCGCGAAACAGGTTTTCATCAAGGCTCGTGGGCATGTTGCTGCTGCTGGCCCTGCTGGTGCTTCTGCCGGTGCTTTTTTCCGGGCCATGCGGCACCGGCCGGGCGAACGCGGGCGAACCCAGGGCCGAACTCATGAAACGCGCCTACGACGTAAAGGCTTCCGGCGGGATACTTTATTCCGCGGTCGAGTACGGCCTTGTCATGTGGGACATTTCAGGGACGGGCCCGCCAGTGCGCCTGGGCGCGATAGAGATTCCCGGGTCTGCGGTGTCCGTCACGGTCAGTGGTCGGACGGCATTCGTGTGCGCTGGTCCCTACGGCCTGTATGTGATTGACGTGTCCAATCCCCGGGCCCCAAAGCTTCTGAGCCGCCTGGACACGCCTGGATCGGCCATGCAGATCGCCGTGTCCGGCAGGATGGGATATCTGGCTGATGGAACCGTGGGGACCGCTGTCCTGGACCTGAAGGACCTCCGGGCTCCAGTGGAGGTTGGTCGCCTCGGCACTGCCGACTACGTCAGGGGGGTCGCCTTGGCCAAAGACACCCTTCTGACCGCCGAGGACCGTGGCGGGTTGAATATCCGGCGCCTTACGCATCGCAAGGGTGGTTTGCGCAGACCGGGCCCAGCCGTCAATGTCCCTGTTTCCGGGCAGGCCAGGGCAGTGCTTGTACATGGCGGACGCGCCTGGGTTGCGGCAGGCAGTGGGGGACTGTCCGTGGTGGAACTCCGTCCAGGCAGGCGACCTCACGTGGTTGTGACCGTTTCAACCGGGGGTGTTGCCAGGGGCCTCTGCGTTCAGCGTGACGGATTTCTTCTGGTGAGCGCCGGCTCCGCAGGGGTGAAGGTCTTTGATCTGTCGCGGCCCGACGGGACGGCCGATGTAGGTGGTTTCGCACTGCCCAATGCCAGCGCAATACGCATTGCGGCCGCGGGTAATCGTGCCTTTGTGGCCTACGATTTCATGGGGATCCGCGTGCTCGACATGTCGAAACCCTTCAGGCCGGTTCAGATACAATGAGTGTATCTGATCGATACATTTGACGAAAATCGTAGAAAAGATGTTCGAGGACGAACCTGAAACAAGACCTACGGTTCATCTGGCTCGATGATGACCACGCCCCGTTCAGCGGTCCCGTCGTCGTCGTGTTCGCCTGGGGGTGTTTCGTCCATGTAGCCCAGGCTTGGGACACTGAGGCGCGGCCTTTCGGCCTCCTTTCGGCGTCTTTCCTGTTCTTCCTCGATCTTCTTGATGATCAAGATGTCGAACATGTCGAAACTCTCGCGCCCACTACTCATAATATAGTAATTCGGTCACGCGCACGCAATCCTTTAGGTGCGCATGCCGTCGGCACGAGGGCTTCGTGGTAGACTTTGGACCGGTTCAAAGCGGTGACATGTAAAGATGGTCCGGCGACATTTCGTTGTCCTGGCATTCCTGCCGACACTGCTGGCCCTGGGGCTTTTCGAACATCCGGCCCTGGGGGCCGCGCCGCAGCGGACCCGCGCCTTCATCCTGATGGACCGGAATCTTGAGGCTTCCCCTGATGCGACCCGCATGGTGGACGCGATACGGGCCGAGGTGGTCGGTCTGTACGAAATCGCCTCGTTCAAGGACTATGGCGAGTTGGCGGGCATTCCTGGCGCGTGCTCGCCCGAAAGGGTGGCGAAACGCCGGAAGGCCCTGCTTGCCGGGATACGCGAGGGCGCCGCGTTGTTCTACGACTCCACCGCGGTCATGGCCGCGACCCGGACGCTCGACTCGGCAACCAATGATTTTTTCGCCGCTCCGTGTCTGCTGGCCGGGGACCGGGAGGCCCTGCGCGAAACATGCGAGGGGGCCGTGCTTTTGGTCCGCTTGAACCTGTTTCAGAAAAAGCGGAAAGAGGCATCCGCCCTTGCCCGACGGATCGCCCTGGTTTTCGGGCGCGAAATGGTTGATACCGTCGATGTCCCGCCGGACGTGGCGACATTTCTGGCCGATGTCAGACGGGAAGTCGAATCAAGTACGGCCCTGGTTCAGATCAATGTCGCCCCCGATGCAACCGTGAAAGGGGCGCGCCTGTATCGTGACGGCTTTCAGGTCCCAGGGGCTTCGACATGGCTTGTTCGGGTGCCCGAAGGCGTTCATGAATGGACACTTGTAACCGGGTCGGGCCTGATTTTGAATCGCCGGATGGACAATCGGGGGAAGGACGGTTCCCTGGTATTCGATCCCTATCTTGTCGGGAAGGTTGCGGCCGGGCCTTCAGGGACTCTGGCCCTGGTCCCCGGTCCCGACGGTGCGGAGCGCGCGGGCAGGGTGGCTCAACGCATCGCGGATTTGACCGGGGCGACAGTGCTGGTGGCCAGGGGTCCCCGGGCCGCCGAGCCGTCAGGCTGGATTACGGTCAGGGTGGTGGACAAAGACGGCGCGGCCGGATCCGAACTGATTCGTCTCCGTCCAGGCCCGGACGGCGGGGACATGGAGGTCCTGGTGGATTCCAAAGGACCTTTGGCGGTACGGTCTGCCTGGCCCTGGCCATGGGTGACCGCCGGGGTTTCAGCCGGGTTTCTGGCCGCAGGCGCCTACCTCAACTGGGCGGCCAACCAGGACGCCGATGCGATCAATCGGGGTCGGAACAAGGTCGCAAGCTATAACAAAAACCGCACCTGGGCGATCGTGAACTACGCCCTGGCAGCGGCAGGGGCGGGGACCGCCGTCATCCTGTACTTCGTCAGGCCGAAGCACAGGTCCAGATTCATCATCGGGGCATCTCCTGTCGAGGACGGCGCGGCCTTGAGCCTGACGGGCAGATTCTAGTCGGCGGATTCAGACCTCCGCCGCGATACCAGAACAACGAGGCACAGGGCCAGAAAGGCCAACGGGATTTTTGGGTCGGATGATCCGTTGCTCGCCAAGCAGCCTCCCCCGGTCTTTGTGTCCATGGTCGTGGGAATGTCGGGTTGATTGACAGTGCCCGCGATGTCCGTCTTTGCGGACTGGTCCTCAATTTCCGCTGCGTCGATTGCAGCCACCGGCACGTCGGGAACAACGGCGTCATCAGCGGGGGCCGGACCCTCGTCAGGGCCGAATGCGTCCTGCATCGCTTCTTCGGCCGCATCGGGCACTGGTTCCGGCTGGGTGTCGGGCATGGGTTCGGGACCGGAATCCACTGGAGGGGGAGCAAGGCACGGATCGGGTCCAGTGTACGGCTTGACGATGGTGAAAGAATCGATCTCCTTGGCGTTGGAGTCGCTGGTTCCGGTGAGTTGAGTCCTGGTGGTCCGAGCCGTGTAGGTCAGCTTGTTGTGGTCGATGTCGATCTTGACAAAGTGATGATCGCCGCTGCATACCTTGCTGCCTTTGGCGCCGCCGGGGCAGAACAGATTGACCGTTACATTGAACGTCAGCGCCCCCGCACCGCCCGTGACCACATAGACGGTCCCGTCCTCGAACTTGTCGACGGGGATTCCCTCCTTGTCGTTGCCGTTGCCTTTCATGGGCCCCAGGCGTTCGTACCAGTGGTTATGACCATAGAACACCATGTCCACGTGATGCTTGTCGAAGATCGCAGTCAAGGCCGCATTCTGGCCCTCCTCGTTGGGCGGGTGGACCAGGCTGAACCAGTCCTCGCTGCAATAGATGGGCTTGTGGAAGTAGACGATCTTCCACATACGCGGGTTTTCGGTCAGCACCGTGTCGAGCCATGCCGCCTGTTCCCCGAACGGGACGCCGCCTCCCTTGAAGGTTTCGGTGGACAGGGACACGAAGACAGCATTTCCGGTCGTAAAAAAGTAGTAATCCTCGGTCCCGGTGACTGTGTTGCGCGGCAGATTGAACACCTGGTTGTAATAGGCCCCGTCTCCGTCCCCGGGTCCGTCGTCGTGGTTGCCTATGGTGGGCATGTGGGCCGCGAAGGCCAGAGCCGGGTCCGAGGCCTCCAGCCAGTGTTTCCATTGGTCGGTCTTGGAGCCGTCTCTGACGATGTCGCCCGTGTTCAGCACGAACAGGGGGAAGTACTCCATGGCCTCCATGATGATCCCGTTCCATCGCGGATTGGGGCCATAGTTGGTGTCGCTGCGGTCGTCCCCCAGCGCGATGAAGGTGTACGGAGTGCATTCATCGTCAGGAGCCGTAAGGAA
>JAADHL010000227.1 GCA_013151875.1 Deltaproteobacteria bacterium | reverse complement strand
AAGCCCGCGTTCAAGGACGGGGTCGATCCCGGCGGCATCCTACGGGACGTCCATGACCTGTACGCAAAAAAGACCGAAGGCGAGGGCATCCTGCTGGAGATCGAGGTGGACGAATCCATCAGACCTGGTCGCTACGACCCTGACGGCGTGCACGGCCTATTGGTCAACCTGGTGGGAAACGCCATTGACGCGTGTCGCTTTGACCCATCGGAAGGCAAGGAAGAACACGTGATCAGGCTGCGCTGCCGCGGCGACGGGGCCGGGGGCGTGGTCTTTGAGGTCCAGGACAATGGCGCGGGTATACCCGAGGAGTACTCGGACAAGGTGTTCGAGGACTTCTTTTCCACCAAGGGCACGGAGGGGACCGGAGTGGGTTTGCTGGTGGTCCAGAAGGTGGCCCGCGAACACGGCGGCTCCGTCACATTCGAGTCCAGTCAGGGCCAGGGCACGACATTCCGGGTCCATGTTCCCTCTGCCTGACAAAAGGTGACTGTCACCTTGTTAGGTCATTGCGGGACCGAATCCAGGGGGCTAGACTGTGGCACGAAGATATCCGCGCGAGGCATGAAAATGAGCAAAAAGATTCTGGTGGTGGACGATGAAGCCGACGTCAGGAAGTACCTGACAATCGCCCTCCAAAAGGAAGGGTACGAAACCGTGACGGCGCAAAACGGTGTCGAGGCGTTCGAACTGGTCGGCAGTGAGCGGCCCGACCTGATCACCCTGGACCTGATGATGCCCGAGCGCACCGGCACCCAGTTCTATCGCAGGCTTTCCCGCGACAAGGAACTGAGGGACATACCCATCATCGTGATCAGTGGGCTTGCCGGCAGGGACCTGGCCCTGAAGGAGCCTGCTGCGGTCTTTGACAAGCCGATCAAGCCAGACGAGTTCATCGCGGCGGTAAAGAAGGCGCTTGGTGAGCGCGATTGATTCGCCTTGGAAAACCCGTATCATTTTATCGACGCGCGTGCGCCTTTCGTTTGACAAGGAGCTTGAAATGAAACGGTTGACTCTTGGGGCCTGCCTTTTGTTCGCCTTTGGATGCGGGTCGATCAGTGTGCCTGGGGTGCCTGATGACGTGATCCAGTCCGACGGAAACCAGTTGACGGACGTACCGGAAGCGATCTCCGCCGACCCCGGTCATGAAACGGATGTCGCCTCGGATCCGGGAATCACGCAGGATGAAGGCGACCAGAACGACACTGTCGCATCCGACAAGGGCAGCGCCGAGGACGTTGCCGTGCCGGTGACGTGCGGCGCGGACGCTGACTGCGAAGGGGGCGAGTACTGCAAGAAGATCGGCTGCACTGGCAAGGGTTCCTGCGCGGAAATACCCACCATGTGCACGAAGGTCTACAATCCGGTCTGCGGATGCGACGGCAATGACTATGACAATGAATGCCTGGCCGCAATGGCCGGGGTCAACATTTCCCATGAAGGCGTCTGCGTGACACTGGGGTGCAAATCGAATACCAACTGCGGCGCGAGCGAGTACTGCAAAAAGACGAGCTGCGACGGAATTGGTGCGTGCTCGGAGAAGCCCACACTCTGCCTGATCTCCAAGGATCCGGTTTGCGGGTGCGACGGCAAGAACTATAAAAACGAGTGTTTCGCGGCCCAGGCCGGGGTCAACGTGGACTACAAAGGGGAGTGCAGTAATCAGAGCTGCCTGTCCAACGATGAATGCCAGAACACGGAATACTGTTATAAGGATGGTTGTTTGGGGGGACTGGGAGAAGTCGGCGAATGCACACTGAAGCCGGTTGTGTGCCCCCTGATCCTGGACCCGGTCTGCGGCTGCAACGGCAAGAACTATGACAACGACTGCCAGGCCGCTTCAGCCGGGGTCAATGTGGACCACAAGGGAAAGTGCTGACCCGGGAAATATTCCGCAGCCTGTCCTGCGGCCAGGATGACGCGAATAAGTGCCTGACCGAACAAATCCCGAACAAAAACAATACTGACCAAAGACATCATGGACAGGATCAATGTCCCACTCTGGGATGGGTAAAACCCTTTGCTCAGAAACACTTCGCGTTCAGGCGGGTTGAGTCGGATTCTCCCTCCCCGGGTTTTCCTATCAGGGTTTTCGTCCGACAATTCTTCCACGATCAGAAAGAAAACTTGATCACTGCGTAGCCCAGGACAGGCATCAAGCCGAATTCTGATTTGGCGTCAACCAGTTGGAAAGCGCCGGTGGGATCCGTGGTCACGTCGGGTTTCTCGCCCAGGGGGACCAACACGCCCGCGGTCAGGCGCACGTCCTGAATCACGGACCACCTCAGCCCGAAGATCAGCAGGGTGGAGGGGTCCCTCAGGTTGGTGATCGAGGTCAGTGTAAGGCTTACCAGGGGGTGGACCTCCTGGACTGCCGTGATCCCCAGGTAGTATCTGCCCATCTGGAATGCCTCGCCCCTCTCGAGGCGCTCGCCCTTCATAGTGCTGCACAGAGGCGAAAACGCCTCGAACGCGGTGCCGGCGATCATGCCCCTACAGGTGCCAGGGCTCATGAGGTACTCGTTGTAGCCGTCCGGATCAGCGGCACCGTATCCATTAAAGAAGAACTCGCCCGCCAGGGTCAGCTTGAACGGGAAGTGATAATCAGCGCCGATCACCGCCTCGATGTCCCAGTCGCCCGTTTTCTGCATGTAATTGAACGCGGCCTCGCCCCTGAACCCGACCTTTTCGATGCTGCCCGAGAACTCGAACCCCACCATCCAGTCAGCCTCGTCAGCCATCTGGAAACGCGCCGCGGACAGGGCAAGGTCGTACCCGCCCAGGCTCATCCTGAACCGAGCCCCGCCGTGCACCCAGTACTCCCGATCCGTTCCGGGGTGGCGCTCAAATGTCGTCACCAGGTCCAGTTTGCTGGTCTGGCCCGTATAGATTTCCACGCGTGCCGCGTCCACGCCACGCTTCACGTCCGGGTCCACGTCCATGGGCGAAAACGGGCTGAACCGATCCGTGGGCTTCCAGAACCAGGAGGAACCCCAGGTTATCGCCTGCCTGCCCAGAGTGATATCCACGGGACCAGCCGAAAACGCGACCCAGTAGCGGTCGATATCGTGTTCGGTCAGGACGTTCGGACCATCGAATGAGCCGACATCCCACAGGCGCGGCCGCGGGGCCGTGGACCCGATGAGGCTGGTCGCGCCGCCCTCCATGCCGTCCGAGAGGAAGGTGAACCGGAATTCATATTCGAGGCCGGCCCTGAACACGTCCGAGTCGAACTTCAGGCCCAGGCGTATCTTGGTGGTGTCCTGACCCGCGACCTCCTCCGGGTACAGGTCGATACCCAACGAATGCATGCCCAAGGCCTGGTTTTTTAGATAGCCCCAGTACTGTACCGCCATCTCCTCGTCGTCGCTGGTCCATATTTCACCGGCGAAAGCGGGTGCGGAAACGAACAGAAACACCAGGACCACATGGATGGAAAACCGTGGATTCATGACTCAGGCCCCGGCGGGGACGGATGCATCGACACCCTCGCCGTTCTGCCTCACATCCGTGTCGATCAGCCCGTCTTTGAGGCGAATCAAGCGCCGCGCGGCCGCCATTACCATTGGGTCGTGTGTGCTGAACAGGAAAGTCAGGTTCTTTTCAGCGTTGAGCTTTCTCATCAGGTCCAGCAGGGCTTCACCCGTCTCCGAGTCCACGTTCGCGGTCGGCTCGTCCGCAAGCACCATTACCGGGTCGCACACCAGGGCCCTCGCTATCGCCACCCGTTGCTGCTGCCCGCCGCTCATCTGATTTGGCCGGCGTTTCAGCATGCCGCCAAGGCCCACCGCGTCAAGAAGTTCCTGCACCCTCTTGAGTCGCTGTGCCGCTGGGACCTTTTTCAGAATCAGCGGGTATTCGACATTTTCATAGGCCGTAAGCACCGGGATCAGATTGTACGCCTGGAACACGAACCCTATCTTGTCCAGGCGCAGGCGTGAACGCCGCCTGGGATTCATCCCGGCAAGAGGCTCACCGTTTACGAACACCTCTCCATCCGTTGGGTCATCCAGACCGCCAAGCAGATTGAACAGGGTGGTCTTTCCCGAACCGGACGGTCCTGCAACCGCCACGAAGTCCCCGCGCTCGACCGCCATGTCAACCCCCCGCAGGGCCCTGACCTTCACGTCGCCGGTCATGAAGGTCCTGGTCACGCCCTTTGCCTCGACCACGAAGTCGCTCATTTTCGACACCTCCGATTCACCCTGTAACGCCGCCCTCGCGGATCGCGTCGATTGCCTTCATGCGGGCCACGCGCATCGACGGCCACAAAGACAGCAGGACCGTACCGATGAACACGACCAGGGTGGGTTCCACGAACACCTCGGGCGCGTATGAACCCTTGTATACGTTTTCAAAAAAGATCCCCGCGAATTCCCAGCCGCCGACCAGGCTGCTCATATCGATTCCGATATTTACCAGGTAGGCAACTATCAGACCTCCGCACAGCAGTCCCAAGGCCGACGCCAGCAGCGCCATGAACAGGGCCTCCGCCATCACCCCCACAAACAGCGACCCCGGCCTGGTGCCCAGGGCCAGACGCACCCCGAACTCACGCGTCCTTTCGTAGACCACCATGAACATCGTGGTCAAAACACCCGCGCTGAGGATCGCCAGCATCAGCATATACAGGATCCCGTTCCAGGCATCGCTCATGTCCAGCATCTGCTTTATCCCGGGGCTGATCTTCCACCAGGGCAGAACGTCCACCGGGCCGAATGCCGCGGGGCCGCCGGCCTTGTCTATCGCCGCTTTGATTCGGCCCACCATCTCTTTGATGGCGCCCACGTCATTCACTATCACCGTGAGTTCGTGCAGGCGATCTCCAGCGCCGGTGACCTTCTGCATGTCTTTCAGCGACACCATTACCATGCCATTGTCCATCGCGTCGGAACCCACCTTCAGGATCCCGGTCACATAAAAAGCGGCCGCGGACGTGCTTCCCCTGAACCCGGCGGTGTCCAGGCGCACCTTGGACCCCAGATCCACTTTGAGGCGCTTTGCCAGCTTCACGCCCAGCAGGATGCCCTTGCGTCCTCTCAGGCGAGCCGGCGTTTCCGGGTCATCGGCCCCGGGCGGTTCCGTAACGAAACCACCCTCCACGACCTTGTCGGCCAGTCCGCTCAGACGCTTCTCGCGCTGTGGGTCCACAGCAATGACCCTGACCACCTGTATGGAACTGGACCTGCTGGATCGTATGCTGCCCGTAAACAACAGCCTGGGGCTGACATACGCCACGCCTGGAACATCTTCGACCACCTTCACCAATTGCGAGCCCCCGCTCATCGTCAGCTTCACCGATTTCTTGTGCAGGTACTCGGGGTTGTGTATCTGGATGTGACCCATGCTGGACCGGGCGATCTGCTCGACCATCATCTCCATCATCCCCTGCATGAACGAGACCATCGCTATGAGGATCGCCAGGCCCAGGCCGATGGCGCTGATGGTAAGCAGCGTGCGTCGCCGGTTGCGCCAGAGATTTCTCCAGGCCATCTTTAACAACATCACACCACCTCGTCACACAAAGCGAAGGGCTTCGACAGGCTTCAAGCGTCTTATGCGCCAGGCCGGGATCAGCGATCCGACAACCGCGAATCCCACCACGATCCCAATCGAGAACACTAGGCCGTACACCGTAAATTCCGTGTGGTAGACCGTGTTCAGCAGCACTCCAGCGGTCTCTATTTCGCCCATTCCGAAGTCAACCCCATGGGATATATAGTAAAAGTTCAAGCCCTCACCGATCGCGGCCCCTATGCCGCTGGCCACAAGGGCCAGCAACGCCACTTCCACAATCAGCCCCCCAGTGATTCTGGCCGGCTGCTCGCCCATGGCCAGGCGCACGCCGTACTCGCGGGTCCTTTCCATCACGGACATTGTGACCACGTTGGCCAGGATTACACCCACGATCATGACCATGAGCCCCAGCATGATCAGCAGACTCCCCTGGTCCATTTTCACGAAAACGTCCAGTTCGGGGGCCAACTGCCGCCACGAAAGGGCCCGCAGGTCGGGCATATCCCCTTTCAGCAAGCGCCCGATACCGGCCGCGATCCGATCGGCCCCGTCCAGGTCGTCCACGGCGATGACGACACTGGTTGCGGCGCCCGGCACCTCCAGCCCCCGCGCCAGCTTGTCGAGGTGAGTCAGGGCAAATGTGCGGTTGATGTCCAGACTCGCGGTCTTGACCAGACCCACCACCCGATACAGGGACCCGAACGTACGTCCTTTGGCCGTGCCGGTCATCATGGCGACCCGATCTCCAACGCCTACCTCAAGCACGCCGGCCAGGCCAGCGCCCAGCACGATCTCGCCTCGGTACAGGTTGTCCGGATCAGGGGCGGCCGGGGCAAGAAATCTGGCCGGAGAGCAATAGTCGGCGAACCTGTCGAGGCAGTCGCGCTGGTCGCACAGGTCGTCGGCAGGGTCGCAGCTCTTGGCACAGACCTTCTCCGCGGTACCGGCGCACCCTTCACCATCGAAACCGGAACCAACGGTCCTGCAAAGCCCTTCACAACGTCCCGATTCGGCCCAGACCTCGGCCAACGCCGCGCGGCATCCCCTGACACAACGATCCGCCGGGTCGTCGGCAACCAAAGACAGACCAAGATTGCTGACGATACGTTCCCTTTTCGGGTCCACGCCCACCAGGAACGCCCCTTCGGACGTCATCTCGCGCCACGCATCCAGGTCGTCCGGGTCCTTCGGGTCGGGCACCTTCTTGCTGATGAGTCCACCCATGGCCAGACGCGGGGCGAACCCCTTCACGCCGTCCACACCCACCAGTCGCTCCATGACGCGCGCGAGGTCACCGGCCTTGATACGGTGTTCGAGGTCGGGTTCGTCCATGTAGCCCCTGGCCTGCACCTGCACCTGGCCCAGAAACGAGTCCGTGGCGCCCCTGATCATCTGCGTGTGCGCGCCGTCACCGAACGCCACGAACAGGACCATCATGGCGACCGAAAAGATCATGACCAGACCGACCAGGATAGAGCGCCTCAGGTTCCGCCAGAGGTCCCGCCAGCATTGATGGATGAACTGGAGCATCGCCTATCTCCCCTTTTTCAGGGCCCTTATGCTGAACCTGCGCCTGGGCAGGGAGTCCTTGAACTGCATCTTCTTCACGCGGATCTCGGTGTATCTTCCCTTTTCCTGGAGGTTTTCCATGCGCCACACAAATGGGTAATTACGCTTTTCATCCAGCTTGCGGTAGTCGCTGAACACCAACCTGCGAGCCAGTTTGCCCTTGTCGTCGTAGTATTCCTGAACCAGGGGTCTGAAGTCGTCCTGGGCAACGATCACCACCAGTTTGTCCCAGACCACGGGGCTGTTGGGCTTGGGTATGAGAGGCACCTTCCATGTCTTGACGCCGTTCAACTCGCCCGCTGTCACCTTGCCGGTGTCGTAGTCCAGCTTGATGCTGGAATTGCGCGATACGTCGTCGTTGGTGAAGTCGCTGCCCATCCACGAATCCAACATGAGGGACGGCGGGATCTTCTGCACCTGATCTATCTTTGGGTTGTAGGTCCACAGGTCCTTGCCCAGCTTCAGGGACCCAGTCCCCGCATCCTCGGCCGGGGCCGTGATCCGCACCAGGCTGTCGTCCGGATACAGCTCCCAGAACTTCATGCGCATGGTGCGGTCCCAGCGCTTGATGTACATCTCCATCTCGCCCACGGATGCCTTGCCCCGCATCAGGTGTTCCCAACTGTCGATAATGCGGTCGGCCAGTTTTTCGTTGTCCGCGTATACCGGCGAGGCAACCACCGGCACGATCGTAAAAACCAACAAGGCCATCATGAAGGGATGTTTCATTTCATCGTCTCCTGATTCAGATCCATGTCAAGATTATTAGTACGCCTACGGGCAAACAATGAACAACAATATTATTGTCTATCGTACACTAACGTCGCGTGATCAAACTACGTAAGACGTATTGCTGATCGGGAGTTGCTGGGCCGTCTGATTCGACCGCTCACGCCATGACGGGCTCGGCGGGTATCACATGGGATAGACGTACTGGAATTTGGCACCGGTAACACAGCCGTTTCCGTCCTTGGACACGGCGGAAAAGATACCCTTGGCGTATTTGCCGTTGCTCAGTTTGAATACAATGACCTTGCCCGAGTCGATTTCCTGGCAATCCTGGAAGCCTGCCGCGTCGCTGATATAGCCGGACGCGGGTGGTGTAGCCACGGCATCCAGACTGGTTTCGGCGGTCTGGACCCAGTTCCCGCACAGCCCGGGCCTGCCGTTGCACCACGGCTCCAGTATCAGGTCGCAATCTCCCGAGGTTGGGAAGTCGCCTTCCTTGCCGGCCTCGAACATGAAGCAGGACGTGCCCAGAGTCACGGTGTTGCCGTTTCCGCCCGACCCCTCCGTGCCGCAGGCCATGGCCAGCGCCGCCACCGTCAATCCGAAAAACACCGTCACAATCCGCCTTGTGGTCATCGTATCGCCTCCATTTAGAAACAACTGAATTCAGTAAAGCACAATCCGACCGTTTCATGCCATGAAACAACAGATGATCGGGCCGGATTGTTCATCAACAAATCATCCATGAATTCCACATGCCGCTTTTCCCGAAGTACAGGCGCTCGCGATGCACGGATTCCACCGCCTCGTAAAACAGGGTGATGGTCCATGGGTAGAAGTTGGGTCGCCCTGCCGCTCATTTCTTTCTTCCTCCGGCCGCAAGATGGGCGTACTTCGGCAAAAAACGCTGCGGGGGCAGGAACGCGTCGCGCCTGAACGGCTCGGCCAGGACCTCCTCGCCGCCCTGAATGACAGCGTCGATGACGCACGGCCGCCCGCTGGCCACGGCGTCGCGCACCACGTCTCCGACCTCGTCCGCCCGCGTCACCCGATAGCCCTTCGCCCCCATGACCTCGGCCAGCTTTGCGTAGTCCGGGTTGTCAGGCAGGTCCACGCCCACGAACCGGTCATCAAAAAAATCAATCTGGTTCTTCTTTTCCGCGCCCCACTCCAGGTTGTCGGCCACGATGGCGATGACAGGGATATCCTCGCGAACCGCGGTCATCACCTCGGCAAGCCCGCTGATTCCGTAGGCCCCGTCCCCCTGGAACGCGAACACAGGCTTGTCCGGACGCCCCACTTTCGCGCCCAGGGCCGCGCCGTACGCGAATCCACAGTTGCCCCAACTGAGCGCGCTGATGTGCTGCTTGACATCGGTGAACCTCAGATAGCTGTTCGCCATGGACGAGTTGTTGCCGATATCCGTGGCCACGATCGACCCCTCGGGCATGGCTCTGGTCCACTCGCGCAAGAGCTGCCTCGGGTGCATCCGTTCGGTATCCTTGCTGGACCATCCATCCAGTTCTTTGGTCGGTATCGTTTTCGCGCTTCACCTCCGCCAGCCGGGCCTGAACGGGCTTCAGATCGGGCTTCAATGCGCGGATCTCATCCAGCAGACCAACGGCGTATTCCTTGACATCCGCGCAACTCGCCACGTCCACCCTGCGGCTCAGGCCCAGGACCTTTGCGTCCACGTCCACCTGGATGATGCGCGCCCCCTTGGGCCAGTAGTCGATGTCGTACTGCGGCAAAGTGCCGAACGGCCCCAGACGGCAGCCCAGGGCCAGGACCACGTCCGCTTTGGCGATGGTGCGCATTGCGGCCTTGGAACCACAATAGCCGATCGGCCCCACGGCAAGGGGATGCTGCTGCGGAAACGAGTCATTGTGCAAATAGCTGTTCACCACCGGGGCCGTCAGGTAGTCGGCCAGGGCCTTTGTTTCCTCCAGGGCGTCCCCCTGGGACACGCCGCCGCCCGCCAGAATGACGGGATATGTTGCCCCGGCCAACAGCGTCGCTGCCTCCCGCAGCGCCTCCCGCGACCCCATCCCCCGGCTGATCTCCATGGTCGGATAGATCTCGTCCTCGCACACCCCGTAAAAATAGTCGCGGGGGATGTTCAGTTGAGTGGGTCCGTTTTCCAGCTTCGCCATGTAAAAGGCGCGCCGCGTCAACTCGGCCATGCGCTCCGGCCTGTTCACGCGTGTCTGATACACAGTCTGCCTGCGGAACCAGTCCATCTGGTCCAGCTCTTGAAACCCGCCGGTACCTATGCCCATACTGCCCGTCTCTGGGGTCACCGCCACGACCGGGGAATGCGCCCAGTATGCCGCGGTGATCGCGCTTACGAAGTTGGCGGCGCCGGGGCCGTTCTGCCCGATGCAGACCTGAGGCCGACCCGTCACTCGCGCCATCCCATCAGCGGCATGAGCAGCGGCCTGCTCGTGGGCCACCATCACGAATCGAATTCCGGCCGCCGGAAACAGGTCCAGGGCGTCCATGTACGCCGAACCCACGATACCGAAAACCTCCCTGACTCCCTCGGCCAGCAACGTCTCTACGAACGCCTCGCTGGGGGTCATCTTTTGTCTGGACATGATGATTTCCTCTCTCTTTACGCGGGCCGACGCCCGTGCCGGCGCACCCGAGCCGGTGGTCTATGATGTCGCGAACATTTCGCGTGTCAATGGCCGAACAACCATGCTGGCCAACGATTCCAGCCTATAGGTCCAGTGCACAGCGAAAACCCATATAGCTGGCCATGTGATACGGGTCCTTGGGACCCCTGAAAAAGGTCACGATTCCGGTTGCGCCGTGGTCCCAGGATTCGCCCTTCTTCACCTGGCGATCGCAAGGGCCGCCCGGCGCGTCGATCCAGGCGGAACCGTCCAACGGCGCGCCCCCCTGATAGCCGTCGTGATAACAATCCGCCACCCATTCGGCCACGTTTCCCGCCATGTCATACAGCCCATAAGGCGATGCATTGCTGACTGTTTGGAAGGTCTCGGGTCCACCGATCCAGCCGCTT
>JAADHL010000119.1 GCA_013151875.1 Deltaproteobacteria bacterium | reverse complement strand
ACAATGGCAGATAAAAAGCTTGAATTGCCGGGTGTTTCCGTGGTGCCCAGGGGCGGAGTTGAACCACCGACGCAGGGATTTTCAGTCCCTCGCTCTACCAACTGAGCTACCTGGGCAGGCCTGCTCAAGGCGGAATGATTTATAGGGTGTCACAGACGCGAAGTCAAGATATCCGCGCCGTTCTTGTTTCCGTTTGTCATTGATCCGGGCATGTTTCACCGGTTTCGCGCCAGCCGAGCGCCATTCCCTGGCCTTCGGAAATCACCCCGTCGGAGCGGCCGATCCAGTAGGGTACCGTCATTCCCAGCATGGGCCACTGCTCGTTCATTCCGGTGCCGCCGTACTCGCGCTTGACCATCCAGGGATCGATGGTCCACAGGAAACCGCCGCCCACACGCTTCGGCAGGGGCACGGCATCCTTCGCGCGTGGCCAGTCGTCCTCCAGACCGGCCGCGGGCACCTCGATTCCCATGATGGTGATGGGTTCGGTGCACAGCGCGATTTCGTCTTCCGTGGGTTCAATCAGTGGGATTTCCGGGTCCGGGTTGTCCACGAAATTGCGTGGATAGTTGCGGTCGGGCTCCAATTTGTCATCAGGGTTCATGCCGTATGTGGCCAGTAGGTGGACGAAATGCTGAACGTATTCATTGTGTTCCGGGTCGGTGGAATCATCAGCCATGCGGTTGTACAGGATCCCCCAGTAGGCGTCTTCCCTGCCCTTCATATCCTTGTTTTTGCCTTCCTCAACCACGGCCTCGGACAGGTTCGTCCAGAACCCGGGGGACGCTGTCTTATCGATGCGGCCCAAAAGATTCCACAGCGTTGGGTACAGCAAACTGGGACCAAAGTGCGGTGTGCACCATATGGGCATCTGCAACGCGCCGTAAGTGTGGATGATGTCCCAGTAGTCGATTTCGTCCATCAGCCCCCGCAGGAATTCCAAGTATCTGGCGTCGCCGGTCAGGTACTGAGCCGCCAGGGCCCACTGGGTGACGAACAGGGCGTCGGCGCCACGCACCGAAACGTACTGGGCCCATGCCAGGGGCCTATCGCCGCCGCCTTGCATGGATGAAAGCAGGACCATCAGGTCCAGTAGGAAAGTCGGCGAGCCCGCGTCGAACTCATACGACGGATCAAAATCCATAGGGGGGCCATCCGGGCAGGCTTTGTTGAACAGGTCCATGTGCGCCGGGTGTGGCTGTTCCATCGCGTAAAACACGATCTCCGACAGTGAAGTGAATGTCTCCAACTCGCCTGGTTCCAGGATCATTGTTTCGCCGTTACCGGCGATGTAAGACATTAATGCCTCCTTGAGGTCCGGATTCGCGTCAAGGTTGTAGATGCGCCCCTTTTTCATTCTGTTGAGCGTGCATGGAATCTCCCTGCGGACGACTTTCCTGACGGCATCTTCCCGTTGGCCGTCTTTCAGGAGATCCCACGCCATCAGGATTCCGGGCAGACCACGAACATACATGTCCCTGGACGCATCTCCCTGAAACCTCGGCAGCGTGTCGTAATGGGTCCCATTGATGTCCACGCCGTTACGATAGTACTCGGGAAGCCTGTCGAGGAATTTTTGCGCTATGGGATAGATGAAACCTTCGGAGCCATCGTCGGGCCTGAAGTGCGCGATTGCCTTTCCCCAGTTGCCCGCCGGGTCCGGAGCGCCCTCCGGCAGCATGGCCCAGTGGGACCTCACCAGCATTCCGGGCACGTCGTTGACCTCGTACTGGAACATGACCTTTTCGAACATTGAAAGCATGCGATCGTAGTCGGCGTCGGTCCCCGTCGAGGCATATCGGCCCGCGGCCCCACCCAGCGCGGTGCCGCTCCAGCCGGAGGCGTCTCCGTATCCGTCGTACATGCGAAAGTATTCGGGCTTTGACCACTCGTGTTCCGGCGTCCCGGCCAAAACGGTTTTCGTAAACCTCACGTCCATGGCCTGCCCCTCGACCTGGTGGTAAAGGTCGTAGTACCGGTCGAACATGAAAGCCTGTTCCGTCATTGCCGGAGGCTCCAGGCTCCAGTCGGCCTTGCCCGAGTCGTAGATCGAGCACGCCAGGGCCTTGCCGTCCTTGCACCGGATATCGCGATAGACGCCGCAGGAATCCACGGAATCCGGCAGGACGGAGCCTTGCGGCGCCTGGAGCATAGGCGTAAATAGCGGCATGTCGACGGTAATTGTCGCGTCCAGTGTATCCGTCGCTTCCAGGACTTCGAATCCGTTTTCCGGTTCATCGCCCTTCAAGGCATCCTGATGCGAATCCGAAAACGTCTCGGCATCGTTCCACCCTTCAGACGCCGATCCGCACCCGCAGACCAGCGCCAGAGCCAGAATCATTGACATGCATCCTAAGAAAAAACCGTTTTTGCAAAACATTCGCAGACACCTCGTTTCGTGCCGGGAACATGGCAGATTGCGACGCAGGCTGCAAGTTCCGGTCGACATGACGGAAGAGCGGCGTATTCCGATTGTTTTTGGATTGAGTTCGCCGAAATAGCGGAAAACATTGGATTAAAGCCTCTTCATTTAAAGCCGGGGGCCGTGGTGTTCCTGTATGTATAGTGGGGCGAACCTGTGTGTTTTTGCCGAAAATGATGGGCGCAAAGGCCAGTGCTTGGACCGCTGATGTAAGAGAAAAAAACACCTGAAAAAAGTTTTTTGAAAAAAACGGGTTGCCGCGTGCCAGATCATGCCTTATAGTCCATATTGATCGAAGCAGATCGGTGTTGTTGGCTCCTTTAGATACCTAGGAGGAAAAATGGCTGGCAAGAAGTACTTCGTTCTGCAGAAGGGCGGCAAGGACACGGGGACCGTGTTCTCGGCTGCTCAGCCTCGTGGCGCGGCTCTGAAGGCCGCTTCCCGCGGGAACACCTCCATCAAGCTCCGCGAGCGCGGCACCAAGAACGTGCACGTGTTCAAGGGCTGGAGAGAAAAAGTCGCTGCCCCGAAGAACGGCCCGTCCTGGCTGGGCGACAAGGTCTGGAAGCCGAACGTGAAGAAACTGGGCATCGAAAAGCTCTGAATCGGCTGACGGCCCGCAAACAGAAAACGGACCAAACGGCGTCCCGCCTTTAGTGGGGTGGGGCGCCTATGGTCTGTGCGCTCGCAGAGTCGCGCCAAAGCGAAGTTGACGCAGCGTTTCAGGAATGCGTCGGGAGTTTGGGTGCGGCGTATGGGAGTGCACGCATCAGTATCTGCCTTCCCTGAATAGTATTTCGCCGATCAGGCAGAATCCTTAATCATTTCGAAAAACGGCGTCAATCGCTGTTTGAGGTTTTCGAAGTTTACGTTGCGCGGGTCCGCCATGTCGGCCTCTATCACGATGCCGGCGGCGCCGGTCAGACGGGTGACCTCCTTTTCCACGAGGTACTGTCCCAGCGAATACCTCTTGCATGAGCGATTGGAGTGCAGAACGAATCCCTGGGCGCCGTATTCTTGTATCAGACCCGAGATGACCTTGATGCGATGCTCCATGCCGTGATTCAGGATGATGTCGGTGTAGGCTCGGGCAAGCCCCCCGATCGGGTCTTCCGGGTCGTCTTCCAGGTGAGTGGAAGACCATGCCCCCGTGTATGTGTCGGCCACCATGGCCACGTTGTTTTCCTGGAACAGCTTACGCAACTCGCGGTGCGCGGGCCAGATTGCGATGTTGTCCCAGACCACCCTGGCCTGTTCATTGTCCACGGCGAACACTCCGGCAGCCCGCCGGGTCCGCAGTTCATCCAGCAGTTTGAGGTAATGCCTGTTGGTCCTGCGTGTGCCTCGCATGCTGACGATGGGCGCCATCTGCACGAATGCCTCGAAACTGGTAAACGGCGCGGGGCGCTGTTTGGCGGTCTTCAACACCTCGTCCCACCTGCGAAGCCCTTCCATCGAACGGCGGATCACCGTGAGCAGCCTTTTTTTGGAAAAACTGCGTCCCGCGATCAGGGCTGCCTGATTCGTGAGTTCCAGCAATTGATCCCGGACGTATCCGATGTCGGTTTCCGTGGGGGCGTCATCGGAGAACGGTGTGTCGAGGAACAGGTGGGGGACGTTGTAGCGGTCCGCGGTCACCCTGAACCAGTTCTGCACGGTTCCGCAGATGTTGTTGCACGACAGCACGAGGTCGGGCGGGACCAGCCGCCCCAAAGGCGTCCGGCCGGTGTCCATGCTTCCCAGGTCTACCCGGAAATACGCGCACAGGTCCCTCGAATAGCCCATACCCTCGGATGCCTCCACCAGGTCGGTCGCCATGCCCCTGGCGGTGCAGACCGCGGCGTGGTTTTCCGGATAGAAGGGGATGATTCCGTTGGCAATCAACACTTCGACCGGGGAACCGGATGTTACCCAGGCGACCTTTCTGCCCAAGGCCTTCGCGGCCCGGGTGTAAAGTACCTGGTTGCGGATCATGCCCGCCATCCGCTTGTTGGCCTTCAGCCTCTTCACCCGATTGCCTCCAGCAGGGTTTCGACGCGGGTCCTGTCCCTGGCGGTCAGGCCAGGCTCACGATCCGCCTCCAGCACGATGCTGCGGACACCGGCCCGTTCCAGGGCCTCGGTCAGCCCAGGGGCCTCGAAGGCGTGCGGGTCGCAGAATTTGTAGTGCAGCATGATGACCGCCTGCGCCCTGCGCCTTACGGCGGTGTCCACGATCTGCTGGATTCTGGCGTGCCCGTCCTCCAGCATGGTGGGTCCGTGAAGGGGCCTGTTGATAAGGCTTGCTCCGATCGCCCGGACAGGGTCGTCGACGCCCTTGACGGTCCGGCGGCATGCGGCCCTGGTCCCGGTGCAGGTGTCGTCGGCGACCACCTTGACGCCGATGGCCTCCAGGCCCTCCACTATGCGGGGCGATGGTATCGATGACCCTGAAAGCATGCAGCGGATACCGTTCACCGGTGCCTTGTCTGCCCGTGGCGCTTCCTCCAGGGCCTTGATCAAGTCTCCCGGGTCCATGACCTGGGCGGCGACGGCCGCGGTGTAGACACTGGACGCGGGAAGGCCTCCATCGCCCATGTTTTCGAACAGACCCGTTAATAGCTCGCGGCCCTTTTCCCTGATGTCCCTTGCCTTTTTCAGGACTTCCAGGTCCAGGTCGCGCCCAAGGGCAGCCCTGGTCTCGTCGCAGAATCCGGCAAGCGCGCGGGAGCCCTGTTCCACGGCCAGGGGATTCCCAACGGTCACAGGCAGGCGCAGCATGACCACCGGCGCGCCCACTCCGGCGGTGCGTAGAACCGTGGCCAGCGCGAGCCTTGAGTCACATCCCGTCGTGGCCGCCACCAGACCGACCGGCAGGTCGCCGTGAAGAATGATGTCCGCGCTGGAGCGCACGCAGTTGCACACGAAGGCCTGAAGCACGGCCTCGCCGTCCGGGTAGTCGGGCCTGGGAACGGGCGGCAGCCAGGCGCCTTCCAGATCGAAGGCATCCAGCACCTCCAGGGGGAAGTAGGACGAAAAAGCAAGGCCGAGGGGCCTTCCCGACTCTTTGGACCGGGCTTTCAGCGCACCGATTGGGTCATTTGCGGCATTTTTCAGTTTTTCGAGGTCCACGTTCGCCTCCGGGCCCTGGGAACAGTACCCGCATGACACCGTTCCGGTCAACTCCGCATGGTCCGTTCGGACGCCGTTGGAGGACCTGAAGATGTGGTGGGGCGGGTCAATCTTCGAGTGTGCTGGTGTCGCCCTCGGGCAGGCCCTGGGCACGGGCCTTGAGTACGCGCCGCATGATCTTCCCCGACCTGGTTTTGGGCAGTCCGTCCACGAACTCGACACCCTCCGGCCGGGCGATCTTGCCTATTTCCTTGCCGACATGCTCGATCAGTTCGGCCTCCAGCTCAGGCGATCCCTGTACGCCGGACCTCAGGATCACGAACACGTGGATGGCGTTTCCCTTGATCTCGTGCGGCAGGGTGATGGCGGCCGCCTCCGAAACGGAAGGATGGCTGACCAGGGCCGACTCGATCTCGGCTGTCCCCAGGCGGTAACCGGAAACCTTGATTACGTCGTCCTTGCGTCCGATTATCCAGAAATAGCCGTCCTCGTCCACCCTGGCCGAATCCCCGGTCAAGTACTTTCCTTTGTATGTGGACCAGTACTGCTCCACGTACCTGTCGGGGTCCTTGTAGATGCCCCGTGTCATTGAAGGCCAGGGAGTCGTGATCACGAGATTGCCTTCCTCGCCTGGGGCGACCCGGTTTCCTTTCTCGTCCAGCACCTCGGCCGATATGCCGGGGAACGGTCGTGTAGCCGACCCCGGCTTCAGTGGGAACGAGGGCACTGGGGTGATCATGAAGGAACCTGTTTCGGTCTGCCACCAGGTGTCGATCACCGGACACTCGCCGCGGCCGATGACCCGGTGATACCATTGCCACGCCTCGGGGTTGATGGGCTCCCCAACCGTGCCGAGGATGCGCAGGCCGGACAGGTCGTGACGATTGGGCCAAGCCTCGCCGAACCGCATGAGCCCCCTGACGGCGGTGGGTGTCGTGTACAGGACAGTGACCCCGTATTCTTCGCATATCCTCCACCAGCGGTCGGGGTAGGGATAGGTGGGTGCGCCCTCGTAAATCACGGATGTGGCGCCCAGGATCAAGGGCCCGTAGACCACATAACTGTGCCCGGTGATCCAGCCGGGGTCCGCGGTGCAGAACCATCGGTCCTCGGGGCGCAGGTCGAATGCGAACTCCAGGGTGGTCGATACGCCTACCTGGTAACCGCCGTGGGTGTGCAGAATGGCCTTGGGCGTTCCAGTGGTTCCAGATGTGTATAGAAGGAACAGTGGATCCTCCGCATCCATTTCGACGGTCGGACAGGACCCCTTGGCAATGGGCAGGGCAAGCAGTTCGTCGTAGTAATAGTCGCGGCCGGCCTCCATGTTCACGTCCTCGCACGTCCTGCGTATAACGATCACGTGCTCGATGCATGCCGCCCGCTCCAGGGCCTGGTCGGCAATCTCCTTCAGGGGTACGACCTTGCCGCGGATATATCCGCCGTCGGCGGTGATCAGTACTTTCGAATCGGAGTCCTCGATGCGTCCGTGCAGGGCCTCGACCGAAAAGCCGCCGAAAACGACGGAGTGGATCGCCCCGATCTTGGCGCAGGCCAGCATTGCGATGGGCAGTTCCAGGACCCGGGGCATGTAGATGGTGACCCGGTCGCCTTTGACCACGCCCATGCTCTTGAGCACGTTCGCGAATCTGCAGACCTCGCGGTTCAGGGCAAAGTAGGACAGCGTCCTGAGGTCCCCGTTTTCGCCTTCCCAGATGAAGGCAAGGCGGTTTCTGACAACTGTTTTCTGGTGGCGATCCAGGGCGTTGAGGACGACGTTGGTCCGCGCGCCGGTGAACCACTTGAAGAAGGGCGCTTCGGAATCGTCCAGGACCTTTTCCCATTTCCGATACCAGGCCAGTTCACCGGCCCTTTCCTCCCAGAAGGCCGGGGGATCGGCGTTGGCCCGTTTTCGCAGCTTCTCGTAGTCCTTGACCCTCGCTGTCCGGACCGTTTCTTCGGGTGGGGTCCAAAGTACCCTGTTTCTGCTTTTGTCTTTCATGGCGCGCTCCAGCAAACAACCAGCAAATTGGAGAATCTATGATATAGGCTGCGGGATAATATGGATAGACAATGTCCGGCGTCTGGGCGGAAACCGACGGACTTTCGACTGGAAATCATCAATACAGTAAAGTAAGTCAATCAAAATAGTAGGGTTGGCTGACGCCGATTCCAGCGTAAACACGGGATGATAGACATTGTTCAATTGATTAAGTCAATTATTGCCCATAAAAAGCAGCGAGGGATCCGTTTGATTATTGGTCGCAGAAGCGGGGATTGATGATGAACTCTGTTCGAGCTGGCGTGAAAGAGGGTCGTGAGCGCATTGCGTCCGACCTCACTGAGTTGATAGGGCATACCCCCCTGGTGAGCCTTGCGAGGTTCGGCGTGGATTTGGATGCTGAACTGGTGGCGAAACTTGAGGCCGCAAACCCGGGCGGCAGCGTGAAGGACCGGATAGGCCTGTCCATGATCGAGCAGGCCGAAAAGGACGGGAAACTGGCCCCAGGGGGGACCATCATCGAGCCCACATCGGGAAACACCGGCATCGGACTGGCCTGGGTTGCCGCTGTGAGGAAATACCGCCTGATCCTCACGATGCCGGAGACCATGAGCGCCGAGCGGAAGGCCCTGCTGAGCGCCCTGGGGGCCGAGCTGGTCCTGACGGACGGACGTTTGGGCATGGAGGGCGCCATAGACAAGGCGTGCACCCTGGTCCAGCGTATCCCTGGGTCGTTCATGCCGCAGCAGTTCGCCAATCCGGCCAATCCCGGGGTTCACGAGCGCACTACGGCTGTCGAGGTATGGGAGGACACTGGGGGCAGGGTGGACGTGTTCGTGGCCGGGGTGGGAACCGGAGGCACGGTGACCGGCACTGGTCGCGAGCTGAAACGCAGGAATCCGGCGGTCAGGATCATAGCAGTGGAGCCGGACGACTCTCCCGTATTGTCGGGTGGCCCCGCTGGGCCGCACATGATCCAGGGCATCGGGGCGGGTTTCGTTCCGGACAACTACGAAGCGGGCGTCGTTGACGAGGTGATCAGGGTGACCAACGATGATGCGTTCGTGACGTCCAGGAAACTGGCTCGCTCGGAAGGCCTGCTGGTCGGGATCTCGTCCGGCGCCGCGGCATGGGCGGCAATGAAAGTAGCGAAGCGGCCTGAATCCGCGGGAAAACGGATCGTGGTGGTTTTGCCGGACACCGGGGAGCGCTATCTCAGTACCCCCTTGTATTTTGAAAAGTGAGGCCCTGATGCAGCGAAAACTCAGATTCGATGTGAGGAGCGCCGAGGAAGACCTGAAGGCGGCCGGACTGGTCCTCGATTTTGACGAGATCGCCAGACGCGGATCCATGTCTTCGGACGAGGTGTTCGTAGCCAAATGGTACGGCATTTACAACATGCGCCAGCCGGGCACCCACATGGCCAGGGTGGTGGTCCCGGGGGGCGTGCTGACGTCGTCCCAGGCGCGCGCCCTGGCCCGGGTATCCGAAGAATACGGCCAGGGAAAGCTGTCCATCACCACGCGGCAATCCATTCAGCTTCACTGGCTCAAATGCGCGCGGCTGCCGGATTTCCTGCGCGACCTGAGAAAGGCCGGACTGACCACCTTTCACGGGTGCGGAGACGTCAACCGCAACGTGGTTGCATGCCCATGGGCCTCGTATTGTCGTCACCGCCGTTTCGACGTCATGCCGAATGTCATGGAGGCCTACCGGGCCTTTGTGACGGATCGGGAGCTGGACAACCTTCCGCGTAAGTTCAAATTGAGTTTCTCGGGGTGCGGCGCCGGGTGTAGTCAGCCCTACATGAACGACGTGGGTCTGGTTGCGGTGACCCGCGAGTCCGGAAACGGGGCCGTTGAGGAAGGTTTTCGGGTGGTAGTGGGAGGTGGACATGGTTGGAAGGCCTTCGGTGGCAAGGGAGCTGTACTCGTTCGTGCCGCGAGACCTGGCTACGGCGGTATGCAAGGCGGTAGCACGCCTTTTCCGCGATCACGGGGACAGGTGGGACCGTTCCATGTCGCGTCTGAAGTTCGTGGTGCACCGCAAGGGGATTGACGCATGCCGTGAGATCGTGTCGGAGGACCTGGTCCAAAGGGGCGTCGACATTGCCCTTCTAAGGACCGGCTCGATCGATGAATGCGGACCTTTGCACCCGCCAAGGCCCCTCGCCGAGCCGGACCCGCGAGGCCTGGGGGGGACCCTTATCCAACGGGTCAAGGTGCCGAAGGGCGAGGTGTCCTTCCGCACGTTTCACCGTCTTGCCGAACTGACGGAGATGTACGGGGACAAGCTCCTACGTACCACCAACCGCCAGAACATCGAGATTCAGGGCGTGAGGGCCGAGGACGGCGAGGCCCTGCGACGGGCGGTTCTGGACTTGGGTCTGGAAACCTCGGACTTTTTTGGATTGACCGATGTGGTGACATGCGTTGGAACCACCTACTGTCCCCTGGCCGTGACCCGGACCCACGACCTGTTCGACATGCTGCAGGAGCTGGTCGCGGACAGTGCCTACGCTGCTGTCAGGGACGCCGTGGTGGTGAACATTACAGGGTGTCCGAACGCCTGCTCGCCCTACAGGATTGCCGACCTGGGTTTCAGGGGCATGCGGCTAAGGACGAAACTGGGGTCGGTCGAGGGGTACGAGACACGGATCGGCGGTACACAGCAACGTCACGGGGAACTGCTGGGCACCTTCAGGTTTGAAGATTGCGTGAATATCACCAGGGCTGTGTTGAACGCGTTTCTGGAACTGCGTTCCGGCCGCGAAACCCTGGCGGACAACGTGGCCAGAGTCGGCATTGAACCATATCGAAAAGCCGTCGCCGGTCTGGGAATCACCCATGAAGCAGCGTGTTTGCCCGCGGAATATTCCGTTGATGTAGGTGACGGGGCCAGTGAACTGGACAAGGCCACGTACGCCAAGGATGTTCCCTGCGCGGCGGCGTGTCCGGCAGGGACGCGCGTGCCGCAGTATATCGAGCGGATCGCGGCCGGCGACCTTGACGGCGCCTATCTGATCAACCAGGAAGACAACGTGTTCCCTGGGGTCCTGGGCCGCGTGTGCTCAAGGCCGTGTGAGCCTGCCTGCCGACACAACCGAACGGGCACGGAAGGTGAGGTGAGGATCTGTCATCTCAAGAGATACGCATCCGACGGCCGGTCGTTCACCCCATCTCCGCTTGAACCCTGGTTCGAGCCAAGCGGGCGGCGAGTGGCCATCGTGGGAAGTGGACCTTCCGGTCTTACAGCGGCCCGGGAACTCAGGCGGTACGGGCACGATGTAACCATTTTCGAGGCGGAAAAGGTCCTTGGCGGCATGATGCGCCTGGCGATTCCCGCCTTCAGGTTGCCGCGGAAGGCGCTGGATGCCGAGGTCGCGGCGATAATGGAATCGGGCATCCAGGTGCGCACGGGCGAATGGGTGGACAGCGAAAGGGTGGTTGAACTGCTGGGCGAATTCGATGCGGTGCTCCTTGCGGCCGGAGCGATCAGGCCCTGGAGTCTCGACCTGCCGGGCCTGCCCGAAGACGCGGCCGTTGCAGGGGTCACCTTTATGAGGGCCTTCAACCTGGACCGCGCCAGGCCTCCGGATGCGCCGGTTATCGTGATCGGCGGAGGGTTTACGGCCGTGGACTGCGCGCGCGCTGCGCGGCGCCTCCTGGGTCCCGACGGCGGCGATGTGAGCCTGGTGTACCGCAGGACGGAGGCCCAGATGTCGGCGGGTCTCTCGGAGATAGAGGAGATTCGCGGCGAGGGGATCGAAGTCAGGACCCTGCTTGCGCCTGTTTCGGTGCGGGCTGATGGCGGCAGGCTCCGTGGGGTCACCTTCCAGAGGATGATGCTGACCGACGAGGTCAGGGAAGACGGCAAGCCGGTGATAAAGCCACTCGAAGGCAGCGAGTTCGAGGAGCCGTGCGGGACCCTGGTGGCGGCCATAGGCCAGTCCAGGGTCATAGAGGTCTTTCCAAAGGGGACCGAAGTGGACGGCACAGGAACCTCCGTTGAGGGTCTGTTCGTCGCCGGTGACGTAAGGTACGGCAGCCTGGACGTGATCCACGCGGTAGCGGACGGCAAGGCTGTCTCTGATCATATCGACAGGTGGCTTTCCGGTAAGGAGCGGCGTCGAAAGGTGGTAAGGATCGACGCCCTGGACGGCGGCTGGACTGGCCGCCTGCGGGACCATGACCTGATGCAGGCCCCCGCGATGCCCACGTTGACGGTCGGGTCCAGAACCGCTCACGACGAGGTCGACCTGGGATTCGGAAAAGTAGCGGCCATGGCCAACGCCCTGCGCTGTTATCTGTGCAATCACAAGTACGAGATAGACCAGGACAAGTGCATTCACTGCGAATGGTGCATAAAGGTCATGCCGCGCGAATGCATTCGCAGGGTGCGCCGCATCTTCCATGACGAGGACGGGTCCGTAGCCGATTTTGTCGAAACCGAACTGCCTCGTGACGCCACCTATATCTGGATTGACAGCGATAACTGCATCCGATGCGGCGCCTGTCTGCGCGCCTGCCCCGTGGACGCCATATCGTGCCGCCGAACCGAATCCGCACATGTTCCGACCACCCTTTGACAGCGCAATAGGTGTTTGCCAGAATGCCTGCTGTCGGCCGGGAGGTGATTTCAGTGAAGAGTCGGATCAATGCCATTTTTTCCCTGATTGGCGTGTCTGCGTTGGCCGTTGCGTGCAGCGGGCCCATCGCCGCTGGCGTGCGGAGTGACAAAGAGGAAGGCGGGGCCGCGTCCGGTCAAGGGCGGACAGAAAAAGCGGCCGCTGGGACTACCGCCCCCACGGACAAGAATGAGGCCTTTTGCAAGGGGAAGCCATTTAAACTGGTTCCCGTCAAAGAGGGCAGGGCCAAGGCCCGGAGGGCCCCTCGTTTACGGGAATAC
>JAADHL010000284.1 GCA_013151875.1 Deltaproteobacteria bacterium | reverse complement strand
ACCCCCACCTCTCACGCGCAACGACATAGAACAGGAGGCTGGTGATAACCATGGTGGAGGTGACCGCCACGCCGTAGGCCGCGGCCAGGCGGCTGGACGACTGAAAACCCAGCACCAGGCCAATGGTGGCGAGCATCAGGGTCCAGTTCAGAGGGGGCACATATATCTGTCCAATCTCCTGGGACGATGTGTGCACGACCTGCAACCTGGGGCAAAAACCGAGCTGCATTGCCTGTCTGGTCAACGAAAAGGCCCCGGATATGACCGCCTGCGAGGCGATGATCGTGGCCATTGTCGCAAGGACCACCAGGGGATACAGCGCCCATTGCGGGGCCAGGTGGTAGAACGGATTGTGCGCCTTTGATGGGTCCGCAAGCAGGATGGCGCCCTGCCCGAAGTAATTCAGCAGCAGGGCCGGCAGGACCACGGCGAACCAGGCCATGGTAATGGGCTTGCGACCAAAGTGTCCCATGTCCGCGTACAGGGCCTCCGCGCCGGTGACGACCAGAAAGACGGCCCCCAGCACGAAAAAGCCCCTGAATCCGTTGTCCAGAAAGAACCGGACCCCGTACAGCGGACTCACGGCCGCCAGCACGCGCGGCTCCTCGATGATGCCCCGCACCCCCAGGACGCCGATCACGACAAACCAGATCAGCGTTATAGGCCCGAACAGGACGCCCACGCCGGCGGTGCCGCGCCGCTGGAACATGAACAGACCGATGAGGAGGATGATTGTGATCGGAACCAGGTAGGGCTGGAAAAACGGGGTCGCCACGTTCAGTCCCTCGACCGCGCTGAGCACGGAAATGGCCGGCGTAATCATCCCGTCGCCGTACAGCAAGGCCGCGCCGAACAGGCCCAATCCCAAGAGGATCTTGCGACGTCGTTGTCGGATTCCATCTTTGGTCCTGGCCAGGGCCATGAGCGCCAGCACCCCACCCTCGCCGTGGTTGTCGGCCCGTACGATTATGGACAGGTACTTGACCGATACGACGGCGATGAGGGACCACAGAATCAACGAAAGCACACCCATTACGTTGGGGGCGGAGGCTTCAATGCCGTATTCGCCGAAAAAGCACTCGCGCATGGCGTAAAGAGGACTGGTGCCGATGTCACCGTACACCACCCCGAGGGCGAAAAGAGACAGCAGGAAAAGTCGCTTCCCATCCGATTTCGCGGCCCGGCCGTTTTCGTGTTCCATCCAAACCTCCCAAGGCAGGAGTATAACCCCGAAGCACGCGCAAAAATCCAACAGGGATTTGACGCGGGAACTCGTAAACCCCTTTTCAGATTGACAGACCGGACGCCCTTAAGTGAATAATTCCCCCAATGGGGTTCAGGTAAGGATTTCCGTCCTGATAAGACCGGGGGCCCAGGGTGCCAGAGGAATTCGAACAATCGTCGGCCATCGCCATCGCCAAGGAGGCCGAGGCCATCCAGGCCCAGCACGACCTGTTGAAAAGGCCGCGACTGAGCCTTAGAACACGCATCACCATGGTCTTTGTGCTCATCTTCGTGCTGCTGGGCATCATCACGATAGCAGCCGTCCTGTTCATCTCGGAGGTAGAGACCAAGCAGCAGTTCCTGGAAAAAGTGGGCAATTACGCCTTCGAGATCCAGCAGGCCAGACGTTACGAAAAGAACTACTTCCTGTATGGAAGCAACCTGGCCGACGCCCTGGCCAACGTCCACATGGCGGACAACTACCTCAAACGCAACGGCGACGAGGTCAAGGCCGTAGTCGGAAACCGACGATACGAGAGTATGAAGCTGGACCTGAATCGCTATCAGGCCCTTCTTCAGAAGCTGCTGCAAGAGCCCCCCGGCGACACCCCTGAAAAGCGCCGGATCGAGGTCGAACTGAGGCAGAGCGGCACCCAGATCCTGCACGACGCCCAGGAGGCCATGGACGAGGAACGCACGACCATGAGGTCCATGCTGAGCACCTACATGGTCACCGCGATCTCGTTTCTGATCTTCATGTTCTTTGTGATGGCCTATATCGCCGGATTCCTGGTCAGGTCCATGATCAGGCCGTTGGGTCGGTTCATGAAATACGCGGCCAGGATCGGCGCGGGCGACTACACTCCGATAACCCCCACGCGTAAATACCGCGACGAATTCTCGAACCTTGCCATGGCCATAAACAAGATGCTGTCCGAACTGGTCACACGCCAGGAACAATTGATGCAGTCCAGAAAGATGGCCGCGGTGGGCACGCTGACATCCGGCATCGCGCACGAACTGAACAACCCGCTGAACAATATCGGACTGACGGTCGAGGCCCTGACGGACGGATTCGACGATTACCCCGACGACGAAAAACTGCGGATGCTGGAACAGGTCTACAGCCAGGTGGAACGCGCCAGCGCAACCGTGAAGAACCTGTTGGACTTCACCCGCAAAGAGCAGCCGGCGTTCGCGCCTCTTTCCGTAAAGGAAATCGTCGAGACCACCGCGAGGCTCGCCGGGAATGAACTCAAGCTGGCCGGGATCGAGCTTGACATGGACGTGGCGGAGGGCCTGCCTCTGATCAAAGGCAATGCGCGCAGCCTCCAGCAGGTCTTCCTGAATCTGTTTCTGAACGCAATTCACGCAATGCCGGATGGGGGCGAATTGATCATACGCGCGGAGGCGCAGGACGATGGTTTCGTTCGGATAGACGTGGGCGATACCGGCCAGGGGATCCCCGCCGAGAACATCGACAAGGTGTTCGACCCGTTCTTTACCACCAAGGATCCCGGCAAGGGCACCGGCCTCGGTCTGTCGGTCAGCCACAGCACCATCGAAAAACACGGGGGACGGATAACGGTGGCAAGCGAGGTCGGCAAGGGGACCAGGTTTTCGGTCTATCTGCCGACTGACGGCAAGGGCTAGATAAGGACTGGATTCAGTTAACGGGGGAACGCTTCTATGGACTTTTCCATCTACCTTCCGGTGGCGGGAAACTCGGTGAACGTGTTTCTGCTGCTTGGACTGGGCGGTCTCGTCGGGTTCCTTTCGGGACTCTTCGGCGTGGGCGGCGGTTTTTTGATGACTCCGCTGCTGATCATGATAGGCGTGCCGCCTACCGTTGCAGCGGCCTCCGACTCGAACCAGATCGTGGCCGCGTCCGCCTCCGGCACATACGCCCATTCACGCGCCGGTTCAGTGGATTACAAGATGGGGCTGCTGCTGCTGCTGGGCGGCGTCGCGGGCGGGTCAGTGGGGGTAGTGCTGATCAAGTTCCTGCGGATGCTGGGTCAGGCCGATTTCGTGATCACCGTGACATACGTCGTGATGCTGGGCGGAATCGGGACCTACATGTTCTTCGAATCCCTGGGGAGCCTGAGGGGACGAAAGCCGGTGATAAGGACCGGCGACTCCCGCCCTTCGGTCTATGCCAGGGTCATGGCCGCCCTGCCCCTCAAGGTCCGATTCGCACGTTCAAACATTGAAATGTCGCTGCTGACGCCCCTGTTCCTGGGCGTGCTGGTAGGGATACTTTCCGCCATCATGGGGGTTGGCGGCGGGTTCATCATGGTGCCTGTCATGGTGTACCTCCTGCGCATGCCCATGCACGTGGTGGTGGGCACCAGCCTGTTCCAGATCCTGTTCACCTGCCTCAATGTCACCGTGCTGCAGGCCACGGTCAATCACACGGTGGACTTCGTCCTGGCGCTGGTCCTGTTGGTCGGGTCCGTGATAGGGGCTCAGGTCGGGGCCAAGGTAAACAAACGCCTCAAAGGGGACCAACTCAAGATACTGATGGCGACAATCGTCCTGGTGGTGACGGTCAAAATGCTGCTCGGCCTTCTGCTTCCTCCCGACATCATGGTCGGCTACATGGGGGGTGAATGATGGACGCGAACACCAACAGACGGATGATGAGGCTGGCGTTGTTCCTGGTCCTTTGCGCGCCCTCGGCCGGGGCAGGCGCCGACGAGGTCAAGAAAACCGGTCTGACCGTGGAACCCAGAGTGGTCGAGGCGGACATACTGTACAACGGGGCCGACATTGAAGTGACCGGCATCGTGCCCGCCGGCTCGGGGGCTGCCGTGGTGTGTCGGGGAAAGGACGGCGAGGTCGGCCTGAAGCAGAAGGGAAAGGTCTGGGGCGTGCTGTGGATGAACACTGGCGAGGTAACGTTCGACGGGGTCCCCTCGTTCTACCAGGCGAGCACTTCCGCGAGACTTGCCGATATCGCCCCCGCGGATGTCCTGAAACGGCTGGTCATCGGATACGACGCAGTCGAGGCCCACGCCACGCTGCGGCCTGAAGGAGCGGACAAGCACCTGCTGTTCACCCAGTTCGTCAAACTGAAGGAAAGCGAAGGACTGTATTCCTTCGATGAAGGGGCCGTGCGTCTGGAACCCGCGATGGAGGGGGCCTCACGTGTCAGGGCCATGTGCCACCTGCCGGCAAAGGCCCAACCAGGGAAATACCAGGTGCTGTTGTTCGCTCTCAGCAAAGATGATGGAAAACTAGTGTCCGCATCCGGCGTGACCCTGGCAAGGGCGGGAACGGCCGCATTCATATCATCGCTGGCCGTCAATCATGGCCTCCTCTATGGAGTTCTGGCCGTGCTCATCGCGGTTGCCGTGGGTCTGTTGACAGGTCTGGTGTTCTCGCTCGGCTCGAAGGGCGCGCACTGACATGGGGGTCCAGTGGCCTTCTGGAAGCAATTGTTGCGGGATCGCGGCAGGACTCGCGGGGTCGAAGGGCTCAAGACGCGTCTGTCCAGCTTCCAGGACCTGGTGGCCAAGAACAACAGGGTGTTGGAGCTTTTTGCCGACGCGGGCGAAAAGCTCGGAGGCGAATATGTGTTCGACATCCAGTACCTGCACGGCTTGGCCCGCAGCCTCGAAGAGGAGGTCAGGGGCGTCGTGCAGGACCTGGAGGCCCTGACAGGGAGGCGCAACAAGGACCTTCGCGCCGCGGTGGAAAGGGTTTCGTCCGAAATCGGCGCGGTGATCGACTCCAGGGTCGTGGCGCCCAAAGCGGACTACGTCATCGACCTGGACGCGGTGGATGCCGACCTCGCCGAGGTGGTCGGCATGAAGATGGCGCGTCTCGGTGAGATCCGGAACCACCTGGGGCTGCGCGTGCCGGACGGTTTCGTGGTCACCACGTACGCATGCAGGCAGGTGCTGGACCACGCCGGCGTCACACTGGAGATGGAAGAGGCGTTCGGCGGCGACCCATCCCCCGACCCTGATCGGCTGAAGGCCGTGGCCGCCGCTCTGGCCGGACGGCTGGAGGATGCCAGGATTCCCGCCGGAGTCGCACGCGCAATCCGCACGGGCATGTCCCGGCTCGGCAGGAACACACGCTGCCGTAAGGTCGCGGTCAGGAGCAGCGCCCTGGGGGAAGACGGGGACCTGAGTTTCGCCGGCAAGTACCGAACCGTTCTCGGCGTCACTGCGGCGGAACTGACCGCCGCCTATCGCCAGGTGATCTCCAGCCTGTACACCCACGAGGTCATGCGTTACCGGATGGACAGGGGGGCTCACCCGGGCAGGGGTCTGATGGCGGTCGGATGCCTGTGCATGGTCCGGGCAAAGGCCGCGGGGGTCCTCTACACCCTGGACCCGTCCCGCGTCGATGAAAAGGTAGTGGTGGTGTCCGCCGTAAGGGGCCTGGGCAAGGCGGTGGTCGAAGGCGTCAGCGTCGCCGACAGGTTCGTTGTGGCCAGGGACGCGCCTTACGACGTGCTGTCTCGCGATACGGTTGTCAAGGATCAGATGACCGTCACTGCGCGCGAAGGGGGGCTGAAGCGCATCCCGGTGCCGGAGGCGCAGAGGTCGGAGCCGGCTCTGTCGGAAGGGGAGCTGAGGGAACTCGTAAGCGGGGCCATGCGGATCGAACGCTACATGAAGTGCGCTCAGGACATAGAATGGGCGGTGGACACCGATGGGCGCCTCTATTTCCTACAGGCCAGGCCGCTGAGACTGTCGCCGACCATCGAGGTCAGACAACCGGACCTCAGCGGTGTCGTGAACCGCTACAAGGTGCTGATGCGGGATCGCGGCGAGGTCGCGTGCAGGGGCATCGCGTCCGGGCGCGTCCATATCGTGGAAAACGACGATGCGCTGGGGGACCTGCCGGAGGACGCCGTGCTGGTGGCCAGGACGTCGTCACCGCGACTCGCCTCGGCCATGTCCAGGATACAGGCCGTAATCACGGACGTGGGGACGGCCACGGGACACCTGGCCGCCATCGCGCGCGAGTTCAGGGTGCCCGCGATAGTTGACACCCGCTGCGCCACTGACCTCCTTGCAGAAGGCATGGAAGTGACGGTGGACGCAGAGGAAAACCGGGTCTACGAGGGGCGCGTGGACGAACTGGTCCACTCGCAGCTATTGAGGCGATCCGCGTTCGAGGACGCCGCCGAATACCGACTGCTGCGCGGCATCCTGGGCAAGGCGGCGCCCCTGAACCTCAAGGACCCTCAGTCATCGTCATTCACCGCCTCCAACTGCGCGACCTACCACGACATCATCAGATACGCCCACGAAAAAGCCGTCGAGGAACTGTCGTCGGGTCGACGCATGAACCCATCACGAAACGGACGGTTCGTGCGCAGGCTGGAACTGGGCATCCCCCTGGATCTGGTGATGATCGACCTGGGCGGCGGATTCAGAAAAAGAGACAAGGGACGGTCAGTGGGACCAGGGGACCTGACGTCGAAACCGCTTTGCGCCCTACTCGACGGACTGATGACCGAGGGGGTCTGGGCCACGGGGCCGGCCGACATGGACCTTGACGGGTTCATGTCGAGCGCGACCAGGGCTGCGCCGCTTTCAAACCCGCTGGCCGCGCGCGTCGAGCACAATCTGGCAATCGTGTCGGAATCCTACCTCAACCTGAGCCTGCATCTGGGATATCATTTCAACATCGTGGACGCTCACCTCACGGACAGGCGCGACGAAAACTATATCTACTTCCGCTTTGCCGGAGGCGTTACCGAGATGGCGCGTAGGGCCAGGAGGGCCACCCTGCTGAAACGGATTCTGGTCGCCAACGATTTCGTGGTTGAGGGACGCCAGGACCTGGTAATCGGACGTATAAAGAAGGTCCCGACCGACGTGATGAAAAATCGTCTGAGAATAATTGGAAGGCTGGTGGGTTTCACGAGGCAACTCGACATCCACCTGCGTGACGACGACGCGCTGGAGCGTTGCGTGAACGGATTTCTGGAAGGCAGAAACAGTCCCTTGGATTGCACCGGCGCTTCTTGACCGGGGAGGAAGACATGAAACAGGGCACACGGGTAATGGTCGTCGACGACGAGTCCATCGTCTGCGAGAGGTTGATGAAGCACCTGACCGGGGAGGGTTTCGAGGTCGAGACCTTCACGGACAGCGCCCAGGCGATCGAACGCCTGGACTCGGGTCCGGCATTCGAGGTAGTGGTCACCGACCTCAAGATGAAGGGACCAACGGGCCTCGACGTCATGCATCACGTCAGCGGGAACAGCCCGGGCACGCAGGTGATCATAATAACCGGATACGCGTCGATAGAGGCCGCACGCGAGGCCGAATACACCGGCGTGTTTGACTTCATCAACAAGCCGTTCAAACTGGAAACCATGGCGGCACTGGTAAAAAAGGCGGCAAAGAAGGCCGGGAAGGACAGGCGCTTCAAGGGCGGAGGTGGGGCATGAACGCCATGAAGAAGGTGCTGGTCCTGGACGACGAACCAATCGTGTGCGAAAGGCTGAAGCCGGCCCTGGAAAAGATCGGTTTCTACGTCGAGACGTTCAACGAGAGCCAGGAGGTGATCGACCGTGTCACGGAAGAAAACTTCGACGTGCTGGTGACCGACCTGAAGATGAAAAAGCCGGACGGCATCGAGGTGATGAAGTACGTCAACGAGAAGTCGCCGGGCACGAAGGTCATAATCATCACAGGGTTCGCTACCGAAGAAACCGCCAGGGAGGCCCTGTCCAGCGGCGCGGTCGATTTCATTGCCAAGCCCTTCAAGATATCGCAACTGCGCGACCTGATAGTGAAGATCACTGGGGACGAGTAGGGTTTACTCCTACGGCAATTATCGCTGCAAACAACCTTGTGGCCGCATGGTCATCCAGGACTTCCAAGTCACCTGCTGCGCTGGAGGTCAGTCGTCCCAGGGGTACTCGCTGACGAAATAGGCGATCAGCGCGGTAATCTCTCCCTTGTCCAGGATTCGGTTCCACGAGGGCATGTTGAGCGGAGACGGTCCTTTCGGGTCCAACTTTCCGGACGGGTTCCCGTTCCTGATGACGCCCCGGATGGCCTTGAGTTGGGCCCTGGTGACCCGGGGCCGTGGCAGGTCGAGGCTGCTGCCGTCTTTCGGAAGATCGCCGTGTTCCCTGAGCGCGCGGACGAACGTCTTCACGTCTTTCGGTTCGTACAGCATCAACTTCTCGGTCAGCAGCCGTAGTTCGGGAATGGACTCCTTGATGGCGTTGCGGTTCTTCCGGCCGCCCGAGGCCCCTGGGCCGTGGCAGGCCACGCAGTACCGTAGGTACAGACGCTTCCCTCGCTCCACCAGGGACTCGGGCTTCTTTGCAGTCCTGCGGGGTATGATCGATGCGCCGGGGACCGGCTCGGTCAGGCTCTTCAGGTAGACGGTCAGGGCTATGGCCTCGTCGTCCGTGAACCCCAGGTTGAACATGAGGGTGTTTTTCGGCTGCGCGGCCGGGTACCGCACGGCTTCGTAGATGTACGCCACATTTTCGTTCCCGCGGAACCTGGCGGCCAGCCGATCCTGGTTCTGTGGTGAAGCATGTTTCACGTGCGGACTGGCGTCCCCGATCCTGGAAAGGTCGGGTCCCTGGGTTCCGCCGTCCCCGTTCACCCGGTGACACCCCCGGCATCCGTGCGTGTCGAAAATCCGCTTCCCTCTGGCGTAATGCGGGGTGCGTTTCAGTGGAGCCACGTGGCACCTGTAGCAGTTGGCCTCGATCATCGGTGCCTGGAGAATCGGTTTTTCGAAAAATACTCCGTGGTCCAGGGCATGGGCTTGCTTGACACTGGTGGCCCGCCCCTGACCGTCATGGCAAACGGTGCACCCGATCTGTCCCAGATCGTGCAGGTCGAGCAGGTCACCCGGGTGCAGGGCCAGGGGCTGGGGCCTCCCCTTCATCGCCGGGTTCTCCACGCCCACGTGACACGATACGCACCGATCCACCCGGCCCAGGTGGGGCAGGAACTCCTGGCGCTGCCGCACCCGAAAGGTCCATCCGGCCTTCCTTTGGGAGGAGGTTTCGGCCAAAAAGGCTGCGTAGCGGTTCTGCCACCGGACCCACTCGGCCGTCACGTTCTCGTCCCAGTAGAACAGGAACGAAAACAGGAGCACCGCAAGGCTGGAAGCTATCAGGACTACTCTCATCGTCCGTCCATCATGGTACGGGCCACAGCGAGGGCCACCAGTAGAACTGCCAGTTGGGTCCGCGGTGGACGGACGCGAAGTAGGTCAGGATTACGAAGGCCACCACGAAGCAAGT